>NZ_JBXWSK010000090.1:0-12939 GCF_059613385.1 Ruegeria sp. BHSA162 | reverse complement strand
CTTCGACCTGGGCAAGGTCCATCTTCCCGTTTTCAAGAGCACGCCGGGTGAACTCGCCCGGCTCAGCCAGTCGCAGATCCGGCATTTCGGACAAGACGCGCAGAACCGCGTTGACCGAAGCCGTGCTGCCATGGATCTGCAACTCGGCCACATCTTCGCCGGTAAAGCTGGACGGACCGTGGAAGGTCAGGACCAGCCCGTCATCCAGACGCGACCCGTCAGGTGCCCGCAACTCACGCAGGCACATGCCACGCAACGGCAAATCTCCACCCGACAGAACCTTGGCCGCGTGGTGCGACTGCGGTCCTGACAGGCGGATAACAGCAACCCCTGCCTTGCCTTGCGCGCTGGCCAAGGCGAATATCGTATCCATTCGAAGGCCTCGCGTCGGTTACAAGACCGTATCAGGTATTCATCGAGTCGAAGAACTCGGAATTGGTCTTGGTCTGTTTCAACTTGGACAACAGGAACTCGATCGCGTCGGTTGTGCCCATCGGGTTGAGGATACGGCGCAGAACAAAGGTTTTGGCCAGATCGCCCTTGTCGACCAGCAGGTCCTCTTTCCGGGTGCCGGACTTGAGGATGTCGATCGCCGGGAACACCCGCTTGTCTGCGATCTTGCGATCCAGAACGATCTCCGAGTTACCGGTACCCTTGAATTCTTCAAAGATCACTTCGTCCATCCGGCTGCCGGTGTCGATCAGCGCGGTGGCGATGATGGTCAGCGAACCGCCCTCTTCGATGTTGCGCGCCGCACCGAAGAACCGCTTGGGCCGCTGCAGCGCGTTGGCGTCGACACCACCGGTCAGAACCTTGCCCGAGGACGGCACCACGGTGTTGAACGCTCTACCAAGTCTTGTGATCGAGTCGAGAAGAATAACAACATCTCGTTTATGTTCGACCAGGCGCTTGGCTTTTTCGATCACCATCTCCGACACGGCCACATGGCGGGTCGCCGGTTCATCAAAGGTCGAGGATACCACCTCGCCCTTCACCGAACGCTGCATGTCCGTCACCTCTTCAGGGCGTTCGTCGATCAGCAGGACGATCAGGTAGCACTCCGGGTGGTTCCGCTCGATCGAGTGCGCGATGTTCTGCAGGATCACCGTTTTGCCGGTCCGCGGCGGCGCCACGATCAGCGACCGCTGGCCCTTGCCGATCGGGGCGACCAGGTCGATCACACGGGCGGATTTGTCCTTGATGGTCGGATCCTCTATCTCCATCTTCAACCGCTCATCCGGATAGAGCGGCGTCAGGTTGTCGAACAGAATCTTGTGCTTGGCCTTTTCCGGGTCTTCGAAGTTGATCTTGGTGACCTTCGTCAGCGCGAAATAGCGCTCATTCTCGTCCGGAGCCTTGATCTCACCCTCGACCGTGTCGCCAGTGCGCAGCGAATACTGGCGGATCATGTCGGGCGAGACATAGATGTCGTCCGGGCCGGGCAGATAGTTCGCCTCGGGCGAGCGCAGAAAGCCGAAACCGTCCTGCAGCACCTCAAGCACGCCGTCGCCGCCCACGGTCCAACCCTCGTCCGCGCGTTCGCGCAGGATCTGGAACATCATCTCGCCCTTGCGCATGGTCGAGGCGTTTTCGATCTCGAGCTCTTCGGCCATGGCCAGAAGGTCTTTGGGGCTTTTCGCCTTCAGATCGGACAGGTTCAGGGATTCGATTGTCATGATGATACGGACCTTGGCCGCAGAGGTGCGGCACAGCGTTGAATTTCAAACAGGAAGATGCGCCATCCGGACGGATGGGTTGATCTCTACATAAGGCGGGTCGCCGTCCGAGTCAAACCGGTGCGGAAATAGCCCTCAGAACTTCAGAATGACCGCCAGAACAATGATGACCATCAAAACGGTCGGAACCTCGTTCATCATGCGGTACTGGCGCCCTGTGAGCGTATTGCGGCCTTCGACAAAATCCTTGCGCCGGGCCATCAGCCAGTGATGAAACCAGGTCATGCCGATCACCGCAGCGCCCTTGACCCAGGGCCAGGCCCAGTCCCACCCGACGATGCCGGGAGTGAACACCATGATGAGGCCACAGACCCAGGCCACGATCATCGCCGGTCGCATGATCACCCGGAGCAGCTTTTCTTCCATTTCAAAGAAGATCTCAGGCGCGCCGTCGACGGTTTGTGCCTTTTCGACGTGATAGACGAACAGGCGTGGCAGATAGAACAGCCCTGCCATCCACGAGATAACCGCCATGATGTGCAGTGATTTCACCCAAGGGTACAGCGTGAAGAGAAGATCGGTCATCGGGTTTCCCGGCACTGGTCGGACCCTCCCTAATAAAAAAAATAGAAAAGAGAAAGGATGATGGTTTTGTAGGGTGGGCAAAATCCGTGGATTATTGTTTTGTCCGCCAGTTTTCCCCAGGTGGATGAATAAATTCCAAAACTGGGCGATCCTGGTGATTTCAGTTTTTACGTAATAAAAACAATAAGTTAAGTTACACACCGCGGATCTGACTTGGGGATAACTCGAGGGACATCTTTTGATGAACAGGAAATCCCAAGATCCCGAGTTATCCTTGTCCCGACCGGACAGTCTTTGAGCGACTCGGGGAAGTTTCAGGCCGAAATCGCGGGCTTGCGTGTCAACTGGAAAACCATACAAACCGTTCAAAACCAATGATCAACTTGCCCACGGGGTTTTCCACATGACTGTCCCCATCGTTCTTGCCTCGGGGTCCGAGATCCGCGCGCAGTTACTGCGGAACGCCGGAGTGCCGTTTTCCGTCCAGGTCGCCCGCGTGGACGAGGATACCGCCAAACGCGCGCTTCTGGCTGAGGGCGCGCCGCCCCGCGACATCGCCGACGCTCTGGCCGAGCTCAAGGCGCGCAAGATCAGTGACAAGACGCCCGGCGCGATGGTTCTGGGCTGTGACCAGGTTCTGGATTTCGACGGACGCCTGCTGTCCAAGCCCGAAACGCCCGAAGAGGCGCTGGCGCAGTTGAAGGCGATGCGCGGCAAGCGTCACATGCTGCTGTCGGCGGCGGTGATCTATCAGAACGGCGAACCGGTCTGGCGCCATGTCGGTCAGGTGCGGTTGCGGATGCGCGCCAGTTCGGATGCCTATCTGAAGGGCTATGTCGCGCGCAACTGGGACAGCATTCGCCATGCGGTCGGGGCCTACAAGCTGGAAGAAGAGGGTGTGCGCCTGTTCAGCAGCATTGACGGCGACTATTTTAACGTCTTGGGTATGCCCCTGCTGGAGCTGCTCAATTTTCTAGCGGTCCGAGGGGTGATCGAACAATGACCGACAAACGCATTCCACTGGCCGGAGTCATCGGACACCCGATTGCCCATTCCCGATCGCCTGCCCTGCATGGCTATTGGCTGAAGACCTATGGTTTGCCGGGCCATTATGTGCCGATGGATGTTGCGCCTGCCGATCTTGAAACGGTCCTGCGCTGCTTGCCCAAGGCCGGGTTCGTGGGGGCCAATGTTACTGTTCCGCACAAAGAGGCCGCGTTGCGCCTGGCCGATCATGTGTCGGACCGCGCCTCGGTGGTCGGGGCGGCGAACACGCTGGTGTTCCGGTCCGATGGCTCGATTCACGCAGACAATACCGACGGGTACGGGTTCATGCAGAACCTGCGCGCGGGCGCGCCGGATTGGGTGCCGCAGGATGGCCCGGCGGTGGTGTTCGGCGCGGGCGGGGCCGCGCGGGCGGTGCTGCAGGCGCTGGCCCAGGCCGGCGTGCCCGAGATCCTGCTGACCAACCGCACGCGGTCGCGCGCCGATCACCTTAAAGAGGAATTTGGCCAGCGCATCACCGTGGTCGATTGGGTCCAGGCCGGAAACGTGATCGAAAACGCCGAACTGGTGGTGAACACCACGTCGCTGGGTATGCAGGGTCAGCCCGAGCTGCGCGTCCCGCTGGACGGGTTGCAGCCGGGAACGGTGGTGACTGATCTGGTCTACACGCCGTTGAAGACCCGCCTTCTGGAACAGGCCGAGGCTGCGGGCTGTACCGTCGTCGATGGGCTGGGCATGTTGCTGCATCAGGCGGTGCCCGGGTTCGAGCGGTGGTTCGGCTTGCGCCCCGAGGTTACGGAAGAAACCCGCGCAGCGGTTCTGGGATGAGCTTTGCGCTGGGTCTGACCGGGTCGATCGGCATGGGCAAAAGCACCACCGCCAACCTGTTCGCGCAGGAAGGTTGCGCCGTTTGGGATGCCGACGCCGCGGTGCATCGGCTGTACGCGGCCGGCGGCGCGGCGGTCGCGCCGATCCGCGCGGCATTTCCCGAGGCCATCGAGAATGGCGCTGTCAACCGTGATGTCCTGAAACGGATCATCGGTGCCGATCCGACCGCGTTGAAACGGATCGAAGTCATCGTGCACCCGCTGGTGGCCCAGGATCGCGAGGCGTTTCGACAGGTGGCCAAGTCGGACATCCTTGTCTTTGACATCCCATTGCTTTTCGAAACCGGCGGCGACGCGCAGATGGATGCGGTGGCCTGCGTTTCGATCCCCCCGGACGAGCAGAAACGCCGCGTCATGGCGCGGGGCACGATGACCGAGGCGCAGTTCGAGCAGATCCGCGCCAAGCAGATGCCGAATGACGAAAAATGCGCGCGGGCGGATTTCGTGATCGTCACCGACACTCTGGACCATGCCCGCGCACAGGTGCAGGATGTGGTCAGGCAGATCAGGGCAGGACTGACAGATGCGTGAAATCGTACTGGATACGGAAACCACCGGATTCGATCCCGAAAGCGGCGACCGGATCGTCGAGATCGGGGCTATCGAGCTGTGGAACCACGTCGCCACGGGCGAGACCTATCACGTCTACATCAACCCCGAACGCTCGATGCCGGCCGAGGCCTTCGGCGTGCACGGCATCGGCCCTGACCTGCTGGAGCCGCCGCAACCTGCCGAACCGGGCCAGATCACCCTGAAGGACAAACCTGTCTTTGCGAAGGTCGGGCAGGCCTTCCGCGATTTCGTGGGGGATGCACGGCTGGTGATCCACAACGCTTCATTCGACATGAAGTTCCTCAATGCCGAGTTGGGATGGATGGGCCTGCCCCCGATTCCGATGGAGCAGGCGCTGGACACGCTGGCGATCGCGCGCAAGCGGTTTCCCGGCTCGCCCGCCTCGCTGGATGCGCTGTGCCGGCGGTTCAACATCGACAATTCGAACCGGGTTCTGCACGGTGCGTTGCTCGACTCGGAAATCCTGGCAGAAGTCTATCTGGAGCTGATCGGCGGACGCCAACCAGATTTTGGCCTGTCTTCGGCGTCTGCCGAAAGCTCAACCGGCGGCGACATTTGGCGCCCCGGTCCACGGCCCAACCCACTGCAGCCCCGGATTACCGAGGATGAGCGCGCTGCGCATGATGCATTTGTCGAAAAGCTGGGCGAAAACGCCCTGTGGTCCCGCACCTGATCTGGGTCAGATGCGGGTTGCCTGATCACGCCTCGGTCTTGTCGGACGCCTCGGCCTGACGGCGCATCAACTCGTTGCGGTACAGACCGACGAAATCGATGTTGTCCAGGTTGACCGGCGGGTAGCCACCGTCGCGGGTGATGTCGCTGACGATGCGGCGCAGGTAAGGGAACAGCATCCGCGGGCATTCAATCATCAGGAACGGGTGCAACTGATCATTTGGCACGCCTTCCACGTGGAACAGGCCGCAATAATCGATCTCGCACAGGAACAGGATGTCCTCCAGACCCTTGGCCTTGGACTTGAGGTTCAGCTTGATCGACACCTCGTACTGGTGATCGGCCGAGCGCTTTTTCGCATCCAGGTTCACCTGGACCGAGATCTCGGGCTGCACGTCGCCCGAGACGCCTTTTTGCGCCATCACGTTTTCAAAGGACATGTCCCGGATGAACTGTCCCAGAATGCGCATCTGGATTTGGGGGGCTGCCTGGGGCTCGGTTGTGCCGGCGGCGGTTTCTTCGGTCATGGATCCGCTCCAAAATTTAAATTCGCCACTGCTTATCAAGTTGGGCCGGGCACCTCAATGCTGGTGCGGCCCTTCCACCCATTTCGACGGTTGTGCGGGTTTTGTGCGCACTTCCGAATACTCTCCGTCTATGATGTCATCCCCACCGAACGGATCACGCGCCGCCCCGTATTGCGGGCCGGGGCCCATCTGGAACTGGGTAATCGTGACCCGTGATTTGAGATACCGAAAAACCGCGGCCCGCACCCCGGGAACCAGCAGCGCAAAGCCGATTGCGTCGGTGAAGAACCCGGGCGTCATCAGCAGAACGCCTGACAGCAGGATCATTGCACCATTGGCTAGCGGTTCGGTCGGGTCGTCCAGTTCGGAAAAGGCGCGCTGCAGCTGACCCATCGCCATGCGACCTTGTGTCCGCACCATCGCGGTACCCAGAACGGCGGTCAAAACCACGATTGCCAGCGTCGGCCACAGGCCGATCAGACCGCCGACCTGGATAAAAAGGGCGATTTCGATGATCGGCACCAATAAAAATGCCAAGAACAGATACATATGCGCTATCCTTTCCCATAGGCCGGGCTGTGGACTTGCCACCAACTGTCACCTACATAGTGGCACGAGGCCGCGTGTACAAAGTCTCGGTGCTGAAAAGAGGACGAAATGAATTCACCCCTGATCCAGCTTCTGGTGCTGGCTGGCATAGCCATCTTCCTGATCCTGCGTCTCAGAAGCGTGCTGGGCACGCGCGAAGGCTTTGAAAAACCACCGGTGCCGCAGCAACCCGACACCGGGAAGTCGCGTCGTGATTTCGAAGTGATCGACGGCGGTCCGGATCGTGACATTACCGACCATGTGCCCGAAGACAGCGAATTGGCGCAGACGCTGGCCGCAATGAAGCGAGTCGAGCCCAGCTTTTCGGTCAGCGAGTTTCTGCAGGGCGCCCGTGGCGCCTATGAGCTGATCGTCATGGGGTTCGAGCGGGGCAATCTGGATGAAATCCAGCCCTTCCTGTCCGAGGAAGTTTTCGAAACCTTCGTGTCGGTTGTCGCCGATCGCGAGGACAAGGGCCTGACGATCGAGGCCGAGTTCATCGGTGTGCGTGAGATGGGCCTGGTGGATGCACAATTCGACAAGGATTCAAACCGCGCCGAGATCACTGTGCGGTTCGTCGGCGAGCTGACGTCGGTCGTGCGTGACCGGGGCGGTGACATCATCGAAGGCAGCCCCAACACGATCAAGCGCCAAAAGGACAGCTGGACCTTTGCTCGAGTCATGGGCGCGGATGATCCGAACTGGCTGCTTGTCGCCACGGACGCATGATCGGAACGCTCCGGTCGCTGATGCTGGTGGCGGTTCTGACCGCCGCCAATGCCGCCGGAGCTGAGGCGACGCGATCCATCCTGTCATTTGCTGACCTTGATGGCTGGGCCGAGGATAACCACGGCGCGGCTTTGTCCGCTTTTCTTGACACTTGCGGGGATCTGGACGAACCGGACTGGCGTTCGTTGTGTGCAGCCGCACGGACATACGAGCCCGATGCCGCGCGCGCCTTTTTCGAACTGTTCTTCCGGCCCATCCTGATCGAGGATGAAAAGGCCCCGCTGTTCACCGGATATTTTGAACCGGAATTGAACGGCTCGCGGACGCGGACTGAAACCTACAGATACCCGGTCTACAAGATGCCGCCCGAGGCGCGGGCGGCTGGGCAATGGCTCAGTCGGCGCGAGTTGCTGACCAGTGACGTGATGAAGGGCCGCGGCTTGGAAATCGCCTGGGTCGATGACCCGGTCGAGTTGTTTTTTCTGCAGATTCAAGGCTCGGGGCGCATCCGTTTGCCGGATGGCAGTTCGGTGCGTGTTGGATATGGCGGGGCCAACGGCCACCCCTATCGGTCGGTCGGGGTTGAGCTGGTCCGGCGCGGTCTTCTGGGTGCGCATGACGTGAGCGCCCGGATGATCCAGTCCTGGGTGCGCAAGAACCCCGAGATTGGGGCCGAGCTGTTGATGCACAACCCGTCCTACGTCTTTTTCCGCGAGGTTTCGCGGGTAGCTGCAGACCGCGGGCCTTTGGGCGCAATGAACCGGTCGATCACCGCAATGCGCAGCATCGCCGTGGACCCGGCCTATACCCCGTTGGGTGCGCCGGTCTGGGTTGAAAAAGACGGCAAGACTCCGCTGCGGCGCTTGATGATCGCACAGGACACCGGCTCGGCAATCAAGGGCGCACAACGGGCCGACATCTTTTTCGGAACCGGGGACGCCGCGGGACAGGCAGCGGGCCAGCTCAAGGATCCCGGCCGCATGATCGTTCTGCTGCCGATCCAACGCGCCTATGCCATGCTGCCGGATGAGTTCTGATGACCCGCCGCAAGCTGACTGAAGACGAGATTGAATTGTGGCACAAGGTGACCCGGCAGACCGAGCGGCTGCACCCGGAGATTCCCCAATCCGTTCACCCATCGACATTGCCGAAACCCAAGCCGCGAAAAACCCCCAAAGCGCGGATAGACGCCTTTGAACTGGGTCAGAATGCACCGACAAATGGGCGCGGCCATAGCTTGAAGCCCGCAATCGGCGACAGCCTGCGTGCCGCTCCCGTACAGATGGACAGCAAGGCCTTTGCGCGGATGAAACGCGGCAAGCTGAAGCCCGAAGGCAAGCTGGATCTGCACGGAATGCGGGTCGATACGGCCCATCCTGCTCTGATCCGGTTCATCCTGTCGGCGCAGGCATCGGGAAAACGACTGGTTCTGGTGGTCACCGGCAAAGGCAAGGACAGGGACGAACCCGGCCCGATCCCGACGCCCCGCGGCGTGCTGCGCAACCAGGTGCCTCAGTGGTTGAATTTGCCGCCCCTCGCCCAAGCGGTTCTTCAGGTCAGCCCGGCCCATATCAGCCATGGCGGTGATGGGGCTTACTATGTGTATCTGAGGCGGATCCGCTAAAGCAGCCGCCGGGCCCTGTGAATACCGATCCAGACTATGCCGCACGTCGCCACGAAGAACCAGGCGATCCACAGGAACTGCGTGCTGAGCGGCACGCCCAGATCGATCAGCCCGCCAGTCAGGCCTGGCCCGACAGCAGATCCCAGCACCATGACGGCGGCAGCCATCGCCTTGATCGCGCCGATGTGACGGGTGCCGTAGAACTCGGCCCAGAACGCGGCGGGCAGCGTGCTGTTGGCGCCGACCGAAATGGCCAGACAGGACAAACCGATTACGGCGCCGGGGATTGTCTGGACAAACGCAAACAGCGCAAACCCGGCGGCCATCGGAAGCTGATAGAACGGCATCATCCGCGCCGTGCCCCATCTGTCCAACGCCCAGCCCGAGGCGAACATCGCCAGGATCGACACCCCGGTATAGATCGGAAACAACGCGACCAGTTGGATATGGGCCCATCCTTTGGTCTGCGCCAGATGGACCTGGTGAAAGAAGAACGCGGTAATGAATGCCGAAGGCCCCATGAGCGCAGGCATCATGAACCAGAAAAGCGGGTTCAACAACGTTTCGCGCCGGGTCCAGTGCCGCCCAAGCATCCCGGTCGCGCTGGTTTCCCGGGCCAGGCTTTGTGGTGTCCGTTCCTGACGCAGCATCCGCATCAATGCGGGTATTCCCAACAACGCGATGGCGGCGGACAGCACCCAAAGAAAATGCCAGTCGACAAAGGCCATGGCGGCGACGAACAGCACGGGCAGCAGGGCCTCACCGACGGCAAATCCCAGCGTTGCGATGGAGAGTGCCCTGCCCCGCGTGGCCGTGAACCACCGGGCCATCGCAACCATGGCAATGTGGCTGCACATGCCCTGGCCGAACAGACGCAGCAGAAAGATCACCACGGGCAACAGGATCACCCAATGATTGACCGCCATCGCGAGCGCAGCACACGCAAGCCCAAGCAGGACGGCCGGACCCAGCACGCGGACACGATAAATATCAGTCAGCCCTCCGGCCCAGATCATGACGATCGCGGAAACAGTCGTGCCCAAGGAATAAAGACCGCCCCATGCGCCGTGGCTGAGGCCGAACTCGGCCCGGATCTGCCCGGCGAAGATCGAAATGAAAAAGGTCTGCCCGAAACTGGACATGAAGGTCAGCAAGACCCCCGCGCCCAACCACGGAGCATTGTCCGCAAGGAAAAGGCGGACCCCTCGCCCTATCACGGGGTGCTGACCCGCACCTGCCCGGTTTCGGTCAGAACAACCTCGGTCGCGCCGGTATCGTTTCGCACGGCCGGCGGCACCAGAAGATCAATGCCGCCCTGATCCCGGCCAAAAGTCCTGCTGACCCGGCCCGCCGCGTTGAGAATCGACAGAAGTGCCGGAGATGTGGCGGCCACGAAATGCGAGGACTCCGCATCCTTGTTGAAAGCCGTGGTGTCGATGATGCTGACCGGGTACTGCGCCAGCTTCTCGGTCGAGCTGATGTTGCCCAGCCGCTCGCCTTTGGCAGTTCCGCGCAGGCGTCCGGACACGTTCAAGATCTTGTCTTTGCGCGAGACCATGATCACGAATGGCTCGGGCGGAGACTTGATCACCGCCATTTGCGACCGGAACACGTCAACGTCGAGATCGGGCGAGATCAGCAATACACCTTCCAGATTGCGCCGCGACCAGCCTGGCTCGCGCAGCTCAGCTTGGCGCATCATCTCCATGGTCAGCGCGCCTCCCATCGAGTGCGCAACGATCAGTACGCGCGGGACGCCCAGGGATTTCAGCGAAGATATGGTTTGTTGCAGCCCGTCGCGGGCAAACAGCATACTGTCCAGATCATAGGCATAGCCCGACCCGGCCCCTCGGCTGGGCCAGGAATAGACCAACGTCTTGCCGGGCAGGCCGATGTCGTGAGCCAACTGAGCCGCGCGAAAAACGGTTTCGGTCTGGGTGGCGTTGTAGCCATGAACAAATATCGTGACTTCCTTGGCGCCGTTCAGTCGTGCTTTCAGATCCTGCTCGGACGGAAATTCGCGCACACCGGCCAAAACGAACTGCCGGCTCGGGTTCGGGTCCGAATAGGAAAACTCAAGCGTCCCGGGGCGGTGGTTCGGCGGGATCGAGACGGTGGTTTCGAGGAATTGCAGGCGGTCAGCGCGACGATACCCGTACGAGCCGTCGGCCTCGCGTGCGCGGGTGGTGGCCGCGAACACCGTCTGCGCCGTGCCGACGTCCATCGCTTCGGGCAAGGTGACCGAGATGGATCGGTCAACGCAGCCTCCCAAAACGGAAACCGTGACGAAAATGATCAGATAGCGCAGCACGGAACGATCCCAGACCAACAGTTACGTGCTACGCATAGCGTAACCTGCCGACGCGTCCAGATAATTGCGCAGGATCAACCGGCGAAAACCGGCTGATCATGTTACAGAACGTAACGGCTCAGGTCCGTGGATTTGGTCAGCTCACCAAGGTTTTCATCCACAAAGGCCGCGTTGACCACGATTTCCGCGCCGGCACGGTCCGGCGCGACAAAGGACAGATCTTCGAAAACGCGCTCCATCACGGTGTACAGGCGCCGGGCGCCGATATTCTCGACGCTCTGGTTCACTTCGGCGGCGATCCGGGCCAGCGCGGCGATCCCGTCCTCGGTAAAGCTGACGGTGACGTTTTCGGTACCCATCAAAGCCGTATACTGGCGGGTCAGCGCGTTGTCCGTCTCGGTCAGGATGCGCACGAAATCCTCTTCGGTCAGCGCACGCAGCTCGACCCGGATCGGCAGACGCCCCTGCAGTTCCGGCAACAGGTCCGAAGGCTTGGCGATATGGAACGCGCCGCTGGCGATGAACAGAATGTGGTCGGTCTTGACCGGGCCATGCTTGGTGGAGACGGTCGTGCCTTCGATCAGCGGCAGCAGGTCGCGCTGCACGCCTTCGCGGCTGACATCCCCGCCGCGGGTTTCTGCCCGGGCGCAAACCTTGTCGATCTCGTCCAGAAATACGATGCCATTCTGCTCGACCGATTCCAGCGCCGCGCGGGTGACGGCCTCATCATCCAGCAACTTGTCGGCCTCTTCCCCGATCAGGATGTCATAGCTTTCGGCCACGGTCATGCGGCGCTTGACGGTGCGCCCGCCGAAAGCTTTGCCGAAAATGTCGCCCAGGTTCATCATGCCCATCTGACCGCCCGGCTGGCCGGGAATGTCGAACATCGGCATCGGGTTGGACGTGTCGGCCAATTCAAGCTCGATCACCGTGTCGTCCAGCTCGCCGGATTTCAGCTTCTTGCGGAACATCTCGCGGGTGCTCTCGCGGGCGTCCGAGCCGGCGATGGCCTCGATCACGCGGTCCTCGGCAGCCTGATGCGCCTTGGCCTTGACCTCTTCGCGCATGTATTCACGGGTCTGGATGATAGCGGCATCGGCCAGATCGCGGATGATCTGTTCAACATCGCGGCCGACATAGCCGACTTCGGTGAATTTGGTCGCTTCAACCTTGATGAAAGGTGCGCGGGCCAGCTTGGCCAAGCGGCGGCTGATCTCGGTTTTGCCCACGCCGGTGGGCCCGATCATCAGGATATTCTTGGGATAGACCTCGTCGCGGATGTCATCCGGCAACTGCTTGCGCCGCCAGCGGTTGCGCAGGGCCACGGCGACAGCGCGCTTGGCATCCTTCTGCCCGATGATGAAACGATCCAGTTCCGAGACGATCTCGCGCGGGGTCAGGTCGGTCACAGGGCAGTCCTTTCGATGGTCGGCAGTCAGCTGCGGCTTAGGTAAGCACGGGGTCGGCAAAAACAACCGAGACCGCACATTTGGCCGCGTTGGTTAACAATGACCCGGCGCCAATGCAATTCTTTCCTGACCTCCGTGTTGGGAGATTTCGGTGTCCTCTGATAGGGTTGGCGGAATGTGCGCGGGACCCGGAGAGTGAAATGTCCAAGATTGCCAAGATTACCCTGCTGTTCGTGGTGTTCGTGGACTTGATCGGCCAAGGGCTGGTTTTTCCGATCATCAACTCGCTGATCATGGAGACGAAATCGGGCTTTCTGCCGGAAAGCACGCCAATGGGCAGCCGTCACTTCTAC
>NZ_JBXWSK010000089.1:0-13098 GCF_059613385.1 Ruegeria sp. BHSA162 | reverse complement strand
CCAGCACATAGAACAGGCGGCCGAAGACTTCGAACAGCACTCGGATCTTCATCGGCTTGGACAGGACATCGGGGTGCAGCAACCGCCGCCCCTGTAGCAACGCGGCTCCGGCGAAAACCAACGCGCCGCCCAGCCCGAACAGCACCAGAACCTGCCAGATGGGCAGCACCTTGGCGGCACTTTTCAACAGCGCGTCCTCCAGGGCGAACCCGGCCATGGCCGCGATCATCCAGGCGCTGCCGATCAGATTGGCGCGCGCATCGGTTCTGATATGTGAGGTCACGGGGCGGATCTTTCCTGATGTGCCGATACCCGCGCAACCTGACCCGTTCTTCGCGCCGCGCCAAGGGGGAAACGGTCGTCGATCCTCCGCCTGCGACGGTCTGACCTGTCGTGGTCCAAACACCTGTGTTCTTGGCAGTTTTTTATTGTGCCGTCTTTTCTGTTCCCGGCCATGGTTGTAGGGTCCAGCGCATGAAGTGGAACCTGCCGAATATTCTGACTTTGCTGCGCCTACTGGCCGCGCCCGGCCTGGCGGTGATGTTTCTGTATTTCACACGGCCCTACGCGGATTGGTTCGCGCTGATCCTGTTCCTGTCGGCGGCCATAACCGATTGGTTCGACGGCTATCTGGCGCGCGCGTGGAAGCAGGAAACCAAGATGGGTGCAATGCTGGACCCGATCGCCGACAAGGCGATGGTGGTGATCGCGCTGATGATCCTGGTCGGCTATTCGACCGAGCACTGGACGCCCTGGCTGGTGCTGCCCGCCACCGTGATCCTGTTCCGCGAGGTTTTCGTCTCGGGCCTGCGCGAGTATCTGGGCGACGTGGCCGGAACGCTCAAGGTTACCAAGTTGGCCAAATGGAAGACGACCGCGCAGATGGTGGCGATCGCCGTGCTGTTTTCGCAGGGCATATTCGAGCACTATTTCGTCATGTCCACCTTCGGCATGGATGCCGCGCTGATCGACCAGATCCTGTCGGGCCAGGTCGAGGACATCTCGGGCCTGCAATGGAAGCTGGATGGCATGTTCTGGTCGGGCCGCATCGGGTTGTGGCTGCTGTGGATCGCGGCGACGCTGACATTGATCACCGGCTACGACTACCTACGTAAAGCCATGCCCCATCTGAAGGAGGGCTGACGCATGGATGTCCTGTATTTCGCCTGGGTCCGCGAGCGGATCGGCGTGCCGAAGGAAAAGGTCGAAACCACTGCGGCCACGGTCTCCGATCTGGTGGCGGAACTCAGCGCCCGCGAAGACCGCTATGCCGCGGCCTTTGCCGACATCTCCGCCCTGCGGGTCGCGCTGGATCAGGAGCTGTCGGATTTCGACGCGCCGCTGGCCGGCGTCCGCGAAGTGGCCTTTTTCCCGCCCATGACCGGCGGATAAGGCAATGCGGATCTCCGTCCAGCAAGAGCCGTTCGATCTGGGGGCCGAGGCCAATGCCTTTGCCGCAGGTGACACGGCCAATGGCGCTATCGTCACCTTTACCGGCGTCGTGCGCGATCTGGCGCAGACCGATCTGGCCTACATGGAGATCGAGCATTATCCCGGCATGACCGAACGCGCCATCGCCAAGATCGCCGAGGAAGCCAAGAGCCGGTGGTCGCTGGGTGACGTGCTGGTGATCCATCGCCATGGGCGGCTGGCCCCAGGTGACCGGATCATGATGGTCGCAACGGCAGCCCCGCACCGCAAAGATGCGTTCGAGGCCGCTGAATACCTGATGGATTACCTGAAATCCCGCGCCCCGTTCTGGAAGAAGGAAATCACAGGTTTGGGCGCGGAGTGGGTTGCCGCCAAGGACGAGGACGAGGACGCGCTGTCGCGCTGGTAGGCGCTCAGTCGGCGTTGTTGATCCGGCCGCGCAATTCCTCAGCTTCCTGACGGGCGGCGCGCAGCCCGTCCATAGCCGCGGCCAGCTCGGCCTCGGTTTGGGTCAGCTGGTTGGTCAGCTCGGCCTCGCGCTGCTGCAGATAGGTGATCGCCTGATCACGGGTTTCCTCGGCCTCGTGCAGCTCCTGGCTCATGCGGTCCAGATCGGCCACGTCGGATTGGCGCACGCGCGACAGGCGGTGCACCAGCCAGTTGGCGAACCAGCCCATGCAGAAGGCGGCGAACAGGATGACGGCGGTGGCGATGATGAATTCGGTTCTGTTCAACTTACTGGTCCCCTGCATCCGTTTCGGATGCTTCTTCTTCTGTTGGCGCAGGTTCGGTTGCGCTTGTCTGGGTCTCCAATGCTTCCAGACCGGTTTCCTGATTGGCGACCGGCTCGGGCCGGATCAGCCGGAATTCGATGCGCCGGTTTTTCTCGCGCCCGTCTTCGGTGTCATTGTCTGCAATCGGCTGCGTCTCACCATATCCTGCGGCCGAGTAGCTTTTGGTCGGCACCCGACGGGCGCGCAATTCGTTCAGGATGGACTGGGCGCGTGACTGGCTCAGTTGCTGGTTCATCTCTTCACGGCCCTGGCTGTCGGTATGACCCTGGATTTCAATCCGGATCGGTCCACATTCGCGCAGGATCTCGGCAATCTGGTTCAGACTGTCGCGGGACTCTGATGAAACCGTAGCCGATCCGGGCTCGAACGTGATTTTGCGGGTTTCCTGAACCTCGGCGATGCGACTTTCGCACTGCTCGGGGTCTGGCAGCGCGTCTTCGGGTTCGGGCGGGGGCTGATAGGTGATCGACAGGTCAAAGTCCTGCGCATCGCCCAGCTTGTCGGACAGCAGGCCCGCGATCTGTGCCTTGGCGTCTTCATCATGGCTGACGCCTGTCAACTCGACCTTGTCGGGCGTTACGGTCAGCACGCCGTTGTTCAGCCAGGACAGGGATTCCAGCCCCGCCAGAACGCGTACGGGCCAGTCCTGCGGCATCTGGTCGACTACGCGGGCGGCACTGTGAACCTGATCGGATCCGAAGGCAGCCCGGGCGTAGCTGTCGATCATGTCACGCTGCAAATCGTCGCCCAGACGGCCGCGCAGTTGTACCAGACCTTCCGGGCTGCGGGTGGCGGTGAATTCCACAGGTCCGGCTTGTTCGTTGTTTTCGGGTTCAGGCAGAACCGCGTGCAGGGCAAACACTTCGGGCAGGGCGTTTTCCAACTCGCCCACGACCTTGTCGAAGGTGGCCGGGCTGGTGTTCGGTTCAGCAATCAGCGTGATGTCGGCATCCGACATCGTGACGGAACCTTGCCCGATCTCGGACAGAGCCCGGATACTCAGTTCAGCGGCCTGCGCCCATCGGGGCGATGGCACACCCAGGCCGATCGTGCAGGTATAGGGCCCTGACAGCCCGGCATCCTGCGCGGCGGCAACAATGGTGTCGCGCGCCTTTTCATCCTGTGCCGAACAGGCGTCGAACTGTCCGCCTTCCTCCGAAATCAGATAGCGCAATGTGAACGGAGTGATCACCGGGCGCGGTGCCGAAATCGCCAGACCGATGCGCAAGCTGGGCGGCGCGGCGCGTGTCAGCTCTTGTTCCAGCCGTTCTTTTTCCTGCTGGCTGTCAGCGATGGCAGTGATCTTGACCAGGTCGGGACTGGCGGAAACCTTGGCTCGCGGCAGCTTGGACAGGGCAAGGATGGCGTAGGATATCGCGTCGTCCCAGCCTTTGGGTTTCTTGTAGTCTGCGGTTTCCAGCAGGTCCGACACCCGCGCCTGGGGGTCCAGCTTCTGCAGCCGGGCCATCAGTGCGTTGCGATCCACGCTGGCCGGAACCAACCCGATCACGGAAATGCCGCTGTCGTTCCGGAGAATTTCTGCCGAGAATTTGGGCGGAGTCAGGTCAGCCGTCGGGGCAATGTCCATCTCGTCGATCACCCGAGAGGTGTCGACCTGTGTACCGGCCGCGGTCAGCGCGTTGAATCGGGTGGCCTCGTCCGGGGCAGTACCGGTCAGCACAACGCGCAGCCCATCCGCCTGCACTTCGGCCCACTCGTGGCCCTGCATGCTCAGTGCATTTCGAACAGCAGTTTCCGAGGTTTCTTCGATCTTGGTCACCGCGAATCCGGCGGCCAGCAGACAGACCCCCGCCGACACGACAAAGATCAGGGCTGATGTCAGGAAATACGGCAAGCGCATGAGCGGTTTCTTATCTCCTCGGGCCATTGGGCGGGACTCTTACAGGCACCGGTACCGAGGTGCAATCAGAGGAGCAATGCGACGCAAAGGAAGATGAGCGGAATAAGGCCGGTGTCCCGGTTGGCGCGAAACAGTTGCAGCAGTTTCGCGTTGTCTTCGATGTCCAGCCCGCGCAGTTGCCACGCCATGTGCCACCCCATGGCCCAAGGTCCACCAATGGCCACGACCAGTGCCAGCACGCTGGAATTGGGCAGCGCGGCCTCGACGATGGCCAGCCCCATCAGCGCCACGGTCGCCACAAGGAAATACTTCAGCCATTTCGCGGTGTCGGTCCCGAACAGACGCGCGGTGGACTTGATGCCGATCAGCTCGTCATCCTCGGCGTCCTGGTGGGCATAGATCGTGTCGTAGAACAGCGTCCAGGCGATGCCGGACAGGTACAGCAGGATCGCGGGCCATTCGACCGTGCCGCGATGCGCCGCCCAGGCCAGCAGGGCGCCCCAGTTGAAGGCCAGCCCCAGAAACACCTGCGGCCACCAGGTGAAGCGCTTGGCATAGGGATAGATCGTCACCGGCAGCAGCGACAGGACGCCCATCGCGATGGCCGCCTGGTTGAAGGTCAGCAGGATCGCCAGCGCCAGAAGGCACTGTAGGCCCATCCAGATCACCGCCTGCCGCACGCTGACCTGACCCGAGGGGATGGGCCGCGAGCGCGTACGGGCGACCTGCGCGTCGAACTTGCGGTCGGTGATGTCATTCCAGGTGCAACCAGCGCCACGCATCAGAAAGGCCCCGGCCGCGCACCCAACGGCAATCCACAGATCGCCCCAGCGCGGCTGACCGTCATGCAGGATCGCCAGCGCCAGGCCCCACCAGCACGGAATCAGCAGCAGCCACGTCCCGATCGGCCGGTCCGCGCGCGACAGCCGCAGATAGGGGCGGGCAAAGGCCGGGGCGCGGGTATCGACCCAGTTGCCGGTAACGGCGTCGGCGACCTGACCGTCTGGTGTTGGGGCATTGCCTTGCATATGTAGGGTCTCATGAGTGCGAAGATCAGGCTGTATGTAGATCACCCTTTGGGTGCGGGGCAATCGGTTCCTTTGACGCGCGAGCAGGCCCATTACCTGTTCGGCGTGATGCGTCTGGCCGTGGGCGGGCAGGTGGCCCTGTTCAACGGCCGCGATGGCGAGTGGTTGGCGGAGGTGGCCGAGTGGGGCAAGCGGGGCGGTGTTCTGAGCTGTCTTGAACAGACCCGGCCACTGCAACTGCCGCCGGACCTGTGGCTGCTGTTTGCCCCGATCAAGAAGGCGCGGACCGATTTCATCGTCGAAAAGGCCGCCGAGATGGGGGCCGCCAAGATCATGCCGGTGCAGACTGCCTTCACCAATTCCGAACGCATCCGCCAGGACCGGCTGCAGGCCCATGCGGTCGAGGCGGCCGAGCAATGCGGCGGCACCTTCGTGCCCGAGGTCTGCGACCTGCAGCGGCTGGACAAGCTGTTGGACAACTGGCCCGACGGCCGCCAACTGATGTTCTGCGATGAGGCCGAAGCCGGGTCGGCCCTGCGCCTGGCCGAACAGGCCAAGAGCCGGCCGTGGGCCATTCTGATCGGCCCGGAGGGCGGGTTCTCCGATGCCGAGCGCCAGCGGTTGAAGGATCTGCCGTTCACGCATGTGGTCAGCCTGGGGCCGCGCATCCTGCGGGCCGATACGGCGGCGGTGGCCGCGATGACCCTGTGGCAGCAGACGCTGGGGGACTGGTCCTGATGTGGCGGCCGGCGCAGCAACAGGATGTTCCGGCGATCGAGCGGTTTATTCTGGATCATGTGCAAAGCTCGATGTTCGCGCTGGCCAACCTGCGAGAGTTCGGCCTGAACGCACCTGCACCGCGCGCGATGAGCATGTGGATGCTGGGCGACCCGCTGCGCGGCGTGTTCGGCATCACCAACGAAGGCATGATCCTGCCGCAATGCCCGGATCTGCCCGAGGCCGGCCTGGCCGAGGCAGCGGACCTGATCCGGGGCCGCACGGTCATTGGGTTGGCGGGCGAGGCCACGCAAGCCCGCCGGTTTCTGCGACAGGCCGGATGGCAGGACCGCGCCGCCCGTCTGGACCGGGATGAGCCCTCTTTTGCGCTGGACTTGCGCGACCTGATCGTTCCACCAACGGAAAACGCAAGGCTGGTGCCTCTGTCTGACGGCGACCGCAGCCTGCTGATCCGCTGGCGCGAGGCCTATCACTTGGAATCTTTGGGCACCGACCCGGGCATGGCCCGCAAGGCTGCGCAGAAAGACATCGACGGATATATTCAGCGCGACTCGCACCGGCTGTTGATGGTCGACGGCCAGCCCGTCAGCATGACAGGCTTCAATGCCACGTTGCCCGAGATCGTCCAGATCGGCGGCGTGTTTACGCCGCCCGCGCTGCGCGGGCGAGGCTATGCCCGCACCGCCGTCGCCCTGCATCTGGCCGAAGCGCGGGCCGCGGGAGTGCGCAAGGCCGTTCTGTTCGCGGCTTCAAACGCCGCCGTGCGTGCTTATGTTGCGATTGGGTTTGCCCCTGCCGGGACCTTTTCACTGGTCCTGTTCAGCGATCAGATGGAGGCCGCGTCATGAGTTTCATCCGACCCGAAGCCAAACTGGCCCTGTGGCGCTGGCGCGAGGTGCTGGCCGCCGGGTTCGTTCTGATCCTTGGCCTCAGCTGGATCGGCGGTCCGGGCGGGTTGCTGGGCTGGCTGGGCTGGGTGCTTGTGCTGGTCTCGGTCGCGCTGGCCGTGATCGGCGTACAGCGCGCGCGGTTCCGGCTGGGCGCGGGCGGGCCGGGTGTGGTGTCGGTGGATGAAGGGCAGATTGCCTATCTGGGGCCGCTGGAAGGTGGCATCGTCGCCACCCGCGAAATCGAGAGCCTGACGCTCGACCCCACCGCCAGCCCCGCGCATTGGGTGCTGGAACAGCCCGGCCAGCCGCCGCTTCACATTCCCGTGAATGCCGAAGGTGCCGAGGCACTGTTCGACGTGTTCTCTGCCCTGCCGGGGCTGCGGACCGAGCGGATGCTGTCGGAACTCAAGGGCGGGGCGTCGCATCCGGTGGTCATCTGGGAACGCCACCCCTCGCGCCCGGCACACATCCGGTTGAATTGACGGTGCATTGACACCGGGGGAGATTGCGACCACCACTGACCCCCACGACTCGACACTTCAGGATCGGAGCACGGTTCATGTCCATTCCTCAGTCCGGCGGCGGGCCGATCGAACGCCACGAACAGCTGGCCGAATACCTGGCCGATGGCTGCAAACCCAAAAGCGAATGGCGCATCGGGACCGAGCACGAGAAATTCGGCTATTGCAAGGACACGCTGAAGCCGCTGCCCTACGAAGGCGAACGCTCGATCCTGGCGGTACTGCAGGGGCTGCGCGACGGGCATGGCTGGACCCCCGTGGAAGAGGCGGGCAAGCTGATCGGGCTGGAAAAGGACGGGGCCAACGTCTCGCTGGAACCGGGCGGGCAGCTGGAGCTGTCAGGCGCTCCGCTGGAGACCATCCACGAGACCTGCGACGAGGTGAACGCGCATCTGCGCGACGTGAAGGACATCGCCGACAAGATCGGCGTAGGCTTCATCGGGCTGGGCGCCGCACCGATCTGGAAGCACGAGGACATGCCGCTGATGCCCAAGGGCCGGTATGTCCTGATGAATGACTACATGGAAAAGGTCGGCGACATGGGCCGCGCCATGATGCGCCGGACCTGCACGGTTCAGGTCAACATCGATTTCGGGTCCGAGGCGGACATGGTGCAGAA
This sequence comes from Ruegeria sp. BHSA162, assembly GCF_059613385.1. NCBI lineage: Bacteria > Pseudomonadati > Pseudomonadota > Alphaproteobacteria > Rhodobacterales > Roseobacteraceae > Ruegeria > Ruegeria sp. BHSA162. Next base: position 5,216 of record NZ_JBXWSK010000089.1, on the reverse strand, counting down.
GCTGCGCGTGGCGCTGGCCCTGCAGCCGGTGGCGACCGCGCTGTTTGCCAACTCGCCCTTCTTCGAGGGCAAGCCCAACGGCCACAAAAGCTGGCGCAGCTACATCTGGCGGCATCTGGATGACGCGCGCACCGGCATGCTGCCCTTCGTGTTCGAGGACGGCTTCGGGTTCGAGCGCTATGTCGAGTACGCTTTGGATGTGCCGATGTATTTCGTCTATCGTGACGGAAAGTATATCGACGCGCTGGGCATGTCATTCCGCGATTTCCTGCAGGGCAAGCTGCCCGCGCTGCCGGGCGAGACGCCGACGCTTTCGGATTGGGCCGATCACCTGACCACCGCCTTCCCCGAGGCGCGGATCAAGAAATTCATGGAAATGCGCGGGGCCGACGGCGGCCCGTGGCGCCGTCTGTGCGCGCTGCCCGCCTTCTGGGTAGGGCTGACCTATGACCAGTCCGCGCTGGATGCCGCATGGGATCTGGTCAAGGGCTGGGACGCCGAAACCCGCGAGGGGTTGCGCGTCGCCGCGGCCCGGGACGGGCTGCAGGCGCAGGTCGGCGGTATCAACATGCACGATCTGGCGCGCGAGGTGGTGGCCATCGCCGAGTCCGGCCTGAAGGCGCGGGCGCGGCCGGGTGCAGGCGGGCTGGTCCCGGACGAGACCCATTTCCTGAACGCGCTTAAGGAAAGCATCCAGTCCGGCAAGGTGCCGGCCGACGAGCTGCTGGAGCATTACCACGGCGACTGGCAGGGCGATCTGACGCGGATCTACCCCGAATACAGCTACTGACCGCGACCTGTTGCAATTAGGGGCCTGTTAGCCACATTCCCGGATCGCGCCTTGTTCGGCGGCGGCGTTTGCGCGATACATTCGGGTCAGGTTTTCCGGTCGTGGTGCTTTCATGGCGCGTATCAGTGAGTTGCATTATTCCAATGCCTATGCCGCGAATTCGGGCGTGTCCGAATTCTTGGAGGTGTCCCTTCGCCCCGGCGAAGATCCGGCGGATTTCACCGTGTCCTTCTATCAGGCGAACGGGCAGGTTGGGATCGAGATCCCACTCAACGATCCCTCCGTTCAGGTCACCGTCGACCCCGACAACAACGAGATCGTCTATGTCATCTCGGCCGATGATTTTCCGATCTTCCTGACCGATCCGGATGGTGGCGGCCCAACCAATTACGAAGCCTATGCGCTGACCAACACCGCCACGGGTGAGGTAATAGATTTCTACGACATCGGTGGCGGCACGCAGAACATCGTCGCGGTCGATGGGTTGGCGGCCGGGGAAACCTCGGTCAACCTGCCGGTGCTGGTCGGGCCGAACCAGACCACGACGACCCTGCAGTTCAATCAACCCGATCCTGACACGCTGACCTATGGCCCCTTGTCGCCCGGGGATACCGGGGCCGCCTGTTTCACGGCCGGAACCCTGGTGGATACCCCCGAGGGGCCGCGCCGGATCGAGACGCTGCAGCCCGGCGATACGGTCCTGACCGTCGATGACGGCCCCTGCCGGGTGCGCTGGATCGGCGGCCGCACGGTGCGCGGCGTGGGTCGTTTCGCGCCGGTGCGCATCCGCGCGGGTGTTCTGGGCGCCAAGACAGACATTCTGGTCTCGCCCCAGCACCGCATTCTGGTCGGAGGCTGGCAAGCCCAGCTTCTGTTCGGCGAGGATGAGGTTCTGGTCCCCGCCAAATCGCTGGTCAACGGCGATACCGTCACCGTGCAGCCCTGTGACATTGTCCGCTATGTCCACCTGTTCTTCGACCGGCACCAGCTGGTCACCACTTCAGGTCTTGTGTCCGAGAGCTTCTTTCCGGGGCAGGAGGCGCTCACGGGGCTGGAGCAGGAGGCCGCGCGCGAACTGTTTGCGCTGTTCCCCGAACTGCAGACCCATCCGCAGGGCTATGGCCCCACGATCCGCCCGGTCCGGTGTGATCGACAGGCAGCGGTTCTGCGCGCGACCTGATCACGCGGCCCGGCCCTCTTGCTTTCGCGCGCTGCTGTGATAGCAGGACAGCAACAGAATTCAGGGGACCGTCATGGACGATCTTAAGGCAAAATACCTGGGTCAGATCGCTGACGCAGGCGACGAAAGCACGCTGGAAGCGATCCGCGTGGCCGCGGTGGGCAAAAAGGGCGAAGTGGCGCTGAAGATGCGCGAACTGGGCAAGATGACGCCCGAGGAACGCCAGGTCGCCGGCCCCGCGCTGAACGCGCTGAAGGACGAGATCAATTCGGCGCTGGCAGCCAAGAAGGCCGCATTGGCCGATGCCGCGCTGGACGAACGTCTGCGGACCGAGTGGCTGGACGTGACCCTGCCCGCGCGCCCGCGCCGCCAAGGCTCGATCCACCCGGTCAGCCAGGCGACCGAGGAACTGACCGCGATCTTTGCCGAACTGGGCTTTTCCGTCGCCGAAGGTCCGCGGATCGAGACAGATTGGTACAATTTCGACGCGCTGAACATCCCCGGCCACCACCCCGCGCGGGCCGAGATGGACACGTTCTACATGCACCGCGCGCCGGGCGACAATCGCCCGCCGCATGTGCTGCGCACCCATACCTCGCCGGTTCAGATCCGCTCGATGGAAAAGCAGGGCGCGCCGATCCGCGTGATCTGTCCGGGCGGTGTCTATCGCGCCGACTATGATCAGACCCACACGCCGATGTTTCACCAGGTCGAAGGCCTGGCCATCGACAAGGATATCTCGATGGCGAACCTGAAATGGGTGCTGGAAGAATTCGTCAAGGCGTTCTTCGAGGTCGACGACGTCGAACTGCGCTTCCGCGCCTCGCATTTCCCGTTCACCGAACCTTCGGCCGAGGTCGATATCCGCTGTTCCTGGGAAGGCGGTCAGCTAAAGATCGGCGAGGGCGACGACTGGATGGAGATTCTGGGTAGCGGCATGGTCCACCCCAAGGTGATCGCCGCCGGCGGGATCGACCCCGAGGTCTATCAGGGCTTTGCCTTCGGCATCGGCATCGATCGTCTGGCGATGCTGAAATACGGCATCCCGGATCTGCGGGCGTTCTTTGATTCCGACCTGCGCTGGCTGCGCCACTATGGGTTTGCGGCGCTGGACATGCCCAACCTGCATGGTGGCTTGTCACGATGAAATAGCGTGGGGCTTGCCCTGCTGCCCAAGAGAATTCGGCGGGCTGGCCCGCCTTACCGGACAGGAAAACAGAAATGAAATTCACCCTCTCCTGGCTGAAAGACCACCTGGACACCGACGCCTCGGTTGATGAGATCGCCGAGGCGCTGACCGATCTCGGGCTCGAGGTCGAAGAGGTCATCAACCCGGCCGACAAGCTCAAGGATTTTACCCTTGGCTATGTGAAACATGCCGAGAAACACCCCGATGCAGACAAGCTGCGCGTCTGCAAAGTGGACACCGACGAGGGCGAGTTGCAGATCATCTGCGGCGCCCCCAACGCGCGCGAGGGCATCACCGTCGTGGTCTGCAAGCCGGGCATGTATATCCCCGGTCTGGATCTGACGATCAGCGTTGGCAAGATCCGCGGCGTCGAAAGCTTTGGCATGATGGCGTCCGAGCGCGAGCTGGAACTGTCGGACGAACATGACGGCATCATCGAGCTGCCCTCGGGCGAGGTGGGCCAGCGGTTCGTCGACTGGCTGGCCGAGAACGACCCCGCCAAGATCGACCCGGTGATCGAGATCGCCATCACCCCCAATCGCCCCGATGCGCTGGGCGTTGCGGGCATCGCGCGCGATCTGGCGGCGCGGGGTCTGGGCAAGTTGAAGCAGCGCGACTATGCCCCGGTGCCGGGGGATTTCGAAAGCCCGATCAAGGTGACGATCGACGACGACACGCTGGATGGCTGCCCGCATTTCACCGGTCGCTTGATCCGCGGCGTCAAGAACGGCCCCAGCCCGCAATGGCTGCAGGATCAGCTGAAGGCGATCGGTCTGCGTCCGATCTCGGCCCTGGTGGATATCACCAACTACATGACGTTCGACAGCAACCGCCCGCTGCACGTCTTTGACGCCGACAAGGTCAAAGGCAACCTGCGGGTGCACCGCGCCAAGGGCGGCGAGAAACTGGTGGCGCTGGACGAAAAGGAATACACTCTCCAGCCCGGGATGATGGTGATTTCCGACGACAACGGCCCGGAATCCATCGCAGGCATCATGGGCGGGCAAGAGACCGGCTGTACCGAGGACACGGTGAACGTGTTTTTGGAAAGCGCCTTCTGGGATCATGTCCAGATCGCGCTGGCGGGGCGCGCGCTCAAGATCAACTCGGACGCGCGGTACCGGTTCGAACGCGGAGTCGATCCGGCATACACGCTGGAAGGGCTGGAGCACGCGACCCAGATGATCCTGGACATCTGCGGCGGCGAGGTTTCGAAGGTGGTCGAGGCCGGCAAGGCGCCGGACCATTCGCGCGCCTATCGGCTGGATGCGGCGCGGGTGCAGTCGCTGGTGGGCATGGACATCCCCGAAAGCGAGCAGCGCCAGACCCTGACCCGGCTGGGTTTCCGTCTGGAAGGCGACATGGCCCATGTGCCCAGTTGGCGCCCCGACATCCAGGGCGAGGCCGATCTGGTCGAGGAGGTCGCCCGCATCGCCTCGCTGACCAAGCTGCAGGGCAAGCCGCTGCCGCGTGTCACGGATGGTATTCCCAAGCCGGTTATGACCCCGGCCCAGCGGCGTCAGTCGATGGCGCGGCGCAACTGCGCGGCGCTGGGGTACAATGAATGCGTCAGCTACACTTTCATCGATCAAGCCTCGGCCGCGCTGTTCGGTGGCGGCGATGACGCGACGATGCTGGAAAACCCGATCTCGTCCGAGATGAGCCACATGCGCCCCGACCTGTTGCCCGGCCTGTTGCAGGCCGCGGCGCGCAACCAGGCGCGCGGCTTTGCCGATCTAGCTCTGTTCGAGGTCGGCCCGGTCTTTCATGACGGGGAACCCGGCGAGCAACGCACCCAGATCGCAGGCCTTCTGGTCGGGCGGACCGGACAAAAGGATGTGCACGGCGCCGCCCGCGCGGTCGACGTGTTTGACGCCAAGGCCGATGCGGAGGCCGTGCTGGCCGCCATAGGTGCCCCCGCCAAAGTGCAGATCCTGCGCGATGGCGACGCCTGGTGGCATCCGGGCCGTCACGGCAAGATCTGCCTGGGCCCCAAAAAAATGCTGGGCGTGTTCGGCGAACTGCATCCGCGCGTGCTGCAGCAGTTGGACATCAAG
>NZ_JBXWSK010000088.1:0-13677 GCF_059613385.1 Ruegeria sp. BHSA162 | reverse complement strand
TGGGCGCGATGCCAAAGCCCTGCCGGGCAAACTCCCACGAGACGATGCCGTTCTGCGACCCCAGGCGGAAGTTTTCTTCGGTCAGGCGCAGCCCGATCGGTTCGAAATAGGCGATCATCTGCGCGGTGTCGCCGAAACTGATGAACTCGTGCCGGGACAGGTCCGACAGGGACTTGGGGCGTCCAGCGCGGTTCAGGTAGGCGGTGGCGGCATAGAAATGCCCGTCAGCCTCCTGCACCAGTTTTGCGATCAGGTCGGGCTGGTCGGGGCGGACATGGCGGATGGCGATATCCGCCTCGCGCCGCATCAGATCGCGAATGTCGTTCGCGGCGATCACGTCGATCCGCAGTTTCGGAGCCTGCGCGCGGATCTCGCGCAGCAGATCCGGCAGGATATAGGCCGACATCACGTCGCTTGCGGTGATCCGCACCTGCCCCTCGATCGACTGCGCCTGAGCGGACGCGGCCAGCGCAATGCGATCTGCGGCGGCGCCCATGGTCCGGGTGTGCTCCAACAGCTCGATCCCGGCGGTGGTGATCTGAAGTGACCGGCCGATCCGTTCGAACAGCATCACGCCCAGATCGGATTCAAGCGCGGCGATCTGGCGGCTGAGGGTCGGTTGTGTCTGGTCCAACCGTCGTGCCGCCGCCGAAAGCGAGCCGGTCTCGGCCGTGGCCAGAAAGGCGCGGATATGGTTCCAGTCGAATTTGCGCGGATCATCCATGCAAGAATGTATAAGGATTCTGCGAATTTCGGCAATTCACCTTTGAAACGCGTATCACTAGCTTGCGCTCAAAGGAGAGCCGACATGACCGCCACAGCCAAATTCTGGGACGGAATCGCCGAGAAATACGCGAAATCCCCGATCCGGGACATCGAGTCCTACGAGCACACGTTGCAACGCACGGTGTCCTATTTGAAGCCAACCGACCAGGTGCTGGAACTGGGCTGCGGAACCGGGCGCACCGCGCTGCGGCTGTCCGGCCATGCGGATACGATCACGGCGAGCGATGTCTCTCCGGGCATGTTGGCCGTGGGCCGCAGGTTGGCACAAGAGGAGCAGATCGAAAACGTCGTCTTTGTCGAGGCCGACGCGAACCGCCCCCCGAATTGGGCCTATGATGTGGTGATGGCGTTCAATCTGCTGCACCTGATCCGGGATCTGGAGGCGACGCTGGCCGGGGTTCATGAGGTGTTGAAACCCGGCGGTCTGTTCATTTCAAAAACGCCCTGTCTTGCCCAGGGTGGATTGGGGTTCAAGTTCGGCTTGCTCAAGCTGCTGCTGCCGATCATGCAGCTTTTGGGCAAGGCGCCATTCGTCAGTCAATTCGACATCAAGACGCTGGAAACCGCCATTGAAAAGGCCGGGTTCGAGATTATCGAAAGCGGGAACTTCCCGGCAAAACCGCCCTCGCGCTATCTGGTGGCCCGCAAGCTGTGACGCCAGCGCCGCATCGGCAGGCAACTTCCGCATTGGGCTTTGCGGGTTTGGACAGTAAACAGGGCCAGAAGCAAAAGGCGGAGGCTGCAATGGGTTTGAATGTCTACCTGTCGGGCGAGATCCACACGGATTGGCGCGAACAGATCATCGAAGGCGCGCAAGGGCTGGACGTCACGTTCAACAGCCCGGTGACCGATCATGCGGCCAGCGACGATTGCGGGGTCGCCATTCTGGGGGCCGAGCCGAACAAGTACTGGCACGACCACAAAGGTGCGATGGTCAACGCGATCCGTACCCGCAAGGGGATCGCCGATGCCGACGTCGTCGTGGTGCGATTCGGGGACAAGTACAAGCAGTGGAATGCGGCCTTCGACGCGGGCTATGCCGCGGCCCTGGGCAAGTCGATCATCGTGCTGCACGGTCCCGAGCATCAGCATGCGCTGAAAGAGGTCGATACCGCCGCGTTGGCGGTGGCCGAGGAGCCCCGCCAGGTGGTCGAGATTCTGCGCTATGTGCTGACCGGGAAACTGCCCGGTTGATGGAACGGAATGCCGACGCCGCTTGCAAGGCGGCGACGGCGTGATCCCTTACCCGCGCGGAGGCGTGACCATACCCTTTTGAACCGCGGGCCGGTCCAGGAACCGGTTCAGATAGGCGATGGTGTTGCGATGATCGTCCCAGCCGACCAACTCTTTGGCGCCGTAGAAATCAAGGCCGCGCAGCCACGGGGCCAAAGCGATATCGGCAATTGAGTACTCACCGGCGATCCAGTCCTGCCCGTGCAACTGGGTCTCGACGACATTCAGCAGCCGTTTGGCCTCGTAGATATACCGCTCGCGCGGGCGCGGGTCTTCGATCGCGCTGCCGGCGAACTTGTGGAAGTAACCCAGCTGCCCGAACATCGGACCCACGCCGCCCATCTGGAACATCAGCCATTGCGTGATCCGATACTTGTCAGCCATGTTCTGGCCGAGGAACTTGCCGGTTTTCTCGGCCAGGTAAAGCAGGATCGCACCACTTTCGAACAGCGCCAAGGGCTGTCCGTCCGGGCCGTCAGGATCGATGATCGCCGGAATCTTGTTGTTTGGGTTCAGCGACAGAAACTCGGGGCTTTTGACGTCAGCGTCTGACAGGGTGACCTTGTGCGCCTCGTAGGGCAGGCCCGTTTCTTCGAGCATGATGGACACCTTCACGCCGTTCGGCGTCGGGAAGGAATAGAGTTGGATCCGCTCCGGCGAATGCGGGGGCCATTTGGTCATGATCGGGAAGGTGGCGGTGTCCAGCATGGCAAGCTCCTTGTTCGGGTACTATTGCAAGCTAGGCATTCAGGGGCGGATTGTTAGATGGCGGTCTGTGCAACCCCGGGCAGCGACTGTTTGCTGAAGCACAGCGGGGAAATCCGGGACATTTCAAACCTAGACCTGTGCGGTTTTATCGCCCAATGTTGAGGAAACCCCGCGCAAAAGTCGCGGGTTTGTTGCTGTTGGAAAGGAGACGCCCGTGGATGAGGTCGTGACGCAGGTAGGGGCATTTGCCCCATTGATCATGAGCGCGGTCAAAGCCCTGATCGTTCTTGTTGTCGGCTGGATAGCCGCTGGCATGATCGCAGGGATCGTTCGCCGCCGAATTAATTCGACCCCGCAAATCGATCCGACTTTGGGGAATTTCGTTGCCAGCACCGTCAAATGGGTGATCCTGGCCATTGTCCTGGTTGCTGTGCTTGGCATCTTCGGAATCGAAGCGACGAGTATCGTTGCCATTCTGGGTGCCGCTTCGCTGGCCATCGGCCTTGCGCTGCAGGGCACGCTCAGCGATCTAGCCGCAGGTGTGATGCTGGTGGTTTTCCGGCCATACAAGCTGGGTCAGTTCGTGGATATCGGTGGGACAGCCGGCACGGTGAAGGACCTGAACCTGTTCACGACCGAACTGGTCACGCCCGATAATGTGCAGATCATCGTTCCCAACGGTCAGGCCTGGGGGTCGATTATCACCAACTACTCGGCCCACGACACGCGGCGTGTCGATCTGGTGTTCGGGATCGACTATGGCGACAGTGCGGATGCGGCCATGAAGATCATTCTGGATGTGGCCAAGGCGGACAAGCGCATACACTCGGACCCCGAGCCCTGGGTGCGTGTGACCAACTTGGGAGACAGCTCGGTAGACCTGACCGCGCGGTTGTGGTGCGCGGCCGCCGACTATTGGGACGTCAAGTTCGATCTGACCAAGGCCGTCAAGGAGGCCTTTGACAGCAAGGGCATTTCGATTCCCTACCCGCACTCGGTGGAAATCCACAAAGAGGGCTGAATGCTCCCGCCCGTCCGTCGGGCATTGGAAATGCCCTACTCCGGTTGGGCCAAGCGCCGCGCAGATGCGCGGCGCTGTTGCGTTTCGATCAGGCCTTGACGACCATTGCGGGCGAAACCACGTCGATCCCCAGTGCCTTGCCTACGGCATAGTAGGTCAACTGGCCGGCGTGCACGTTGAGGCCCGCCAGAAGGTGGGGATCGTCCTGACATGCCTGTTTCCAGCCCTTGTCGGCCAGCGCCAGCATGAACGGCATTGTTGCGTTCCCCAGCGCGATGGTCGAGGTCCGTGCCACCGCACCCGGCATATTGGCCACGCAGTAGTGCATGATGCCATCGACCTCATAGATCGGATCGGCGTGCGTCGTTGCCTTGGAGGTTTCGAAACAGCCGCCCTGGTCGATGGCAACGTCGACAAGCACCGCGCCCGGCTTCATGGTCGACAATTGCTCGCGGGTGATCAGTTTCGGGGCGGCCGCGCCCGGGATCAGAACGGCCCCGATCACCATATCCGCCGACTGGATCAGCTCGGCCGTAGCACCGGCGGTCGAGTACTGGTTCTTGAACCGGCCACCGAAGACGTCGTCCAGATAACGAAGGCGCGGCAGCGAACGGTCCAGAACGGTCACATCAGCGCCCATGCCCGCCGCCACCTGAGCCGCATGCGTGCCAACGACGCCGCCACCGATCACGACAACCTTGGCCGGGCCCACGCCTGGGACGCCGCCCATCAGAACGCCGCGCCCGCCATTGGCTTTTTGCAGGGTCCACGAACCCACTTGCGGTGCCAGACGCCCTGCGACTTCGGACATCGGGGCAAGCAGCGGCAGACCACCGTTGGAATCAGTTACCGTTTCATAGGCGATCGCCGTGCAGCCCGAGGCCAGCAGATCGTGGGTTTGCTCAGGGTCGGGCGCAAGGTGCAGGTAGGTGAACAGCAGCTGGCCTTCGCGCAGCATCTTGCGCTCGATCGCTTGCGGTTCCTTGACCTTGACGATCATGTCGGCGGTCGCGAACACCTCTTCTGCGGTGTCCACGATGCGCGCGCCTGCGGCGACATAGGCGTCGTTGTCAAATCCTGAACCCAGCCCGGCGCCGGTTTCGATGATGACCTCGTGACCACGGGCAACCGCTTCCTGCGCGGCGTTGGGGGTCATGCCTACGCGGAATTCCTGCGGTTTGATTTCCTTTGGGCATCCGATTTTCATGGGGCTCTCCATTCATAAACTGCACAAATTATGTGCAGAAAGCGGTGCAATTTCTGTGAAACTCGGTGCGCAACTGCGCTAATATGTGGGAAATTTTTCGATGAAATGAGAAAATCTTGCAACGGATGTGCGTGAATGTCACTTGATGCGACTGACCGAAAGATTCTGGCGGCCCTTCAGCGCAAGGGGCGTATGTCGAACGCGGAACTGTCCGAGCAGGTCAACCTGTCACCGTCGGCCTGCCATCGCCGGGTTCAGCGGCTTGAGGCGGAAGGCTATATCCGGGATTATGTCGCGCTGTTGAATGCGCGCAAACTGGGGGTGCCGACAACCGTATTTGTCGAGATCACCTTGCAGGGTCAGGCCGAGGAGGTGCTGGAGGCTTTCGAGCGGGCGGTCCGGCGCATTCCGGACGTTCTGGAGTGTCACCTGATGGCCGGGTCGGCGGATTATGTCCTGAAGGTGGTCGCCGAAAACACCGAGGATTTTGCGCGCATCCACCGCCAGTATCTGTCGCGCCTGCCCGGAGTTGCGCAAATGCAAAGCTCGTTCGCCCTGCGGACCGTTTTCAAGACGACCGCACTGCCTGTTTGACCCTGGTGCGGCAGTCTTGCCGATGCGGTTGTATCTGCCGTTGAGCCGGTTCAATATTGGCCTTCGGGGCGGGAAAAAGGTCGGCATGACATTGGCCGGTTACACGTACCCGATATGGTCCGAGACTGTTGAAAGATAAGGAGCAGGCCCTTGGCTGAAGACTATGAGAACACAGTCGACGATTGGCTGGAAGCCGAGTTGCAGGACACACTGGACGAGGATTTTGAGATCGAGTTCAGTGAACCCATGCTGTCGATGGAGGTCCGCAAGATCTATCGCGAACAGCATCCTGAAATGCTGGATCGCAAGGTCTATTTCCGCAACCTGTTGCGCCTGCAGGCCGAACTGATCAAGGTTCAGGACTGGGTGCAGCATACCGGCGCCAAGGTTTGCATCCTGTTCGAAGGGCGCGACAGCGCTGGAAAGGGCGGGGTAATCAAGCGGATCACCCAACGGCTGGACCCGCGGGTTGCACGTGTCGTTGCTTTGCCTGCCCCCAGCCGGCGCGAGCAGAGCCAGTGGTATTTTCAACGCTATGTGCCGCATTTGCCGGCGGCGGGTGAGATCGTTCTGTTCGACCGGTCGTGGTACAACCGGGCGGGCGTTGAACGGGTGATGGGCTTCGCCACCGAGGCCCAGGTCGAGCAGTTCTTTCAGGACGTTCCCGAATTCGAGCGCATGTTGGTTCGGTCGGGGATCATCTTGCTGAAATACTGGTTCTCGATCACGGACGAAGAACAGCAACTGCGCTTTCTGATGCGAATCCACGATCCGATGAAGCAGTGGAAACTGTCACCGATGGACCTGGAATCGCGGATCCGCTGGGAAGACTATACCAAGGCCAAGGAAGATATGCTGTTCCGAACCAACATTCCCGAGGCCCCCTGGTACATTGTCGAAGGCAACGACAAAAAGCGGGAAAGGTTGAACTGCATGGAGCATATTCTGACCAAGATTCCGTACGAAGAGGTGCCCCACGAAAAGGTCACTCTGCCGGATCGGAAATACAATCCCGAGTATGAACGGCGGGTTCTGCCGGACGAATTGTACGTGCCCAAGATTTATTGAAAGAAAGTGCCCCAGAATCGGGGCACTTTTTTCGGCCGCAACTGCCTCAGAAGATGAATGAGTCGCGGTCGAGATCAGCCAGCAAGGTATCCTCGAGGATCACCATGTGGCCTTTGCCATCGTCGATCACCACATCGTTGCCTGACTGAGAGATATGGTTGTTCATCAGATCCTTGTAGCTTTTGATGGCGGCGCTGCTGCGCAGCACAACCTGGTCGCCGTCTTCGAAATCGGTAACGCGGTTGATACCGTTGCTGAAGAAAAAGTCATCTGCGCCGGTGCCGCCGGTCATGATGTTGGTTCCGCTGCCGCCACGTAGAACGTCGTCACCCGTGCCACCCGACATCGTATCGTCGCCGGCCTGACCTTTCAGGATATCGCGATCATCGCCGCCTTCCAGAGTATCATTGCCCTGTCCGCCGAACAGCCTGTCACGGCCGCCTTCGCCGCGCAGAGTGTCATCCCCGGACCGCCCCAGAAGGGTATCTCGACCACTTTGCCCGGTCAGAGTGTCATCGCCGCCGCGCCCGTCCAGTCGCCCGGCTTTCCCGACTTCCAGGGTAAACCAGTTGTCTTCGGCATTCCCTGTCTTTCCGGGTTTGACAAAAATCTCCACAGGGCCGGCGGGTGTTGGGGCCGGGGCGGGGGATGGCAACGGAGTTCCTCCGCCGCCGGAACCGCCGGTATCCAGTTGGACCGCCGCCGAAGTCCGCGCGAAGTTCTGCGTGACCATGATGGCGTCGTAATTCACGCCGTTATGCAGGTATTTCCCGGTCTCGATCCCGATCCCGATCACCGTCACGTTCGGATCGAGTATGTTGGCCTTGTGGCCGGGGCTGTTCATTAGGCTGTCGTGCAGGTTCTGGACGTCATCGGCCAGACCTGGGGCACCGCGGACACTTTGCCATGCTATGTTTTCGGTCGCACGCCAGCTGCCTGAAAACACAAAGCCGGCATCTTCCATCCGATCCCACGGCTGGGACTTGCCGACACCCGTGTGGCTGAACTTGTCTACGTCCAGCATCCATTGGCTGTGATCCTCAGCGGCGTCGTTCAGCCTCAGTTCCAGCTGGACGGGCTGCAGGCCTCGGCTGGCGCGCTCGGCATTTATGAGCTCCAGCATTTGCCTTTCAAGTGAACTTGCGACTGACACGATTCTGCCTCCATTGGATTGCGTTATTTTGAGGCGACATTAGTGGCGAGAATTTGGCGTAGAAAAGTCACAAATCTGCTGGGTGGAATCGGACGGCGAATTGCCACCAAAACTTGCTGATTCATGTGCGGCAACTTGCTGAGTGATGCCAGACGGCGTCAGTTTTCGGGCTTGGATTTGCAGGCACACCGGGGATTTGTTCCCCAGAAACGACAAACCCCCGGGCGATGCCTCGGGGGTCGTCAAATAGTGTCATCCAAAGCTGGACGAGGAAGATCTTAGAGCAGACCTTCGCGCTGGGCTTTCTTACGTGCCAGTTTCCGGGCACGGCGGATCGCTTCAGCTTTCTCGCGCGCTTTTTTCTCGGACGGTTTCTCGAAATGTTGCTTCAGCTTCATTTCACGGAACACGCCTTCGCGCTGCAGCTTTTTCTTCAGGGCACGAAGCGCCTGATCGACATTGTTGTCGCGAACACTAACCTGCATGTGGTTGTCACCACCTTTCTAGATAGAGTTGCAAGGAAATTGCAGGAGTTGGCCGTATAGCAAAGCGGACCTAACTTGTCTAGTACTGGGCCCAACAGTCGGAGGACCGCCATGACCGTGACCTATGAAGATGCAAAACAGCAATTGCTGGACGCAATTCTGACCCATGTTCCTTTTGATGGTTGGTCCGAAGAGAGCTTTCGCGCGGCCATTGCCGACTGCGATCTGGACGAAGGTCTGGCCCGTGTCATCTGCCCGCGGGGCGCCGTGGATCTGGCGCTCGCATTTCACGCCCGCGGGGACGCCGAGATGCTTGAACGGCTGAACTCCGAGGACCTGAGCGATCTGAAGTTCCGCGACAGGATTGCCGCCGCAGTGCGCTTCCGCCTGCAGGCTGTCCCCGACAGGGAGGCGGTGCGCCGAGGCGTGACTTTGTTTTCGTTGCCGTCATATGCAGCAGATGGCGCCAAAGCGGTCTGGGGCACCTGTGACCTGATCTGGGATGCGCTGGGCGACACTTCGGATGATGTCAATTGGTACACCAAACGCGCGACGCTGTCGGGTGTGTATTCTTCGACCCTGTTGTTCTGGTTGGGCGATGACAGCCCGGACCACCAGCGGACATGGGAATTCCTGGATCGCCGCATTGCGGATGTGATGCAGTTCGAGAAGCTCAAGGCGCAGGTGAACAACAATCCGCTGTTCAAACCGTTCCTTGCGGTTCCCAACTGGCTGGCAAGTCAGGTTCGGGCGCCAGTCAGGATGCGGGCCGATCTGCCGGGTCTTCTGAACCCGCGCAAGTAACTGCCTCTTGCTGCTGGGCCTTTCCCGATTCGCCTGATACCCATTGCGCAAAGGAGTTTTGCCAATGCCCCAGATGATGCGCGCCATTGAGATCACCACGCCCGGAGGTCCGGACGTTCTCAAGCTGACGGAACGCCCCATGCCCGAGCCGGGTCATGGTCAGGTGGTTTTGAAAGTGGCCTATGCCGGCGTCAATCGCCCAGACGCTCTGCAGCGGGCCGGGGCCTATGATCCGCCGCCAGGGGCCAGCGACCTTCCCGGGCTCGAGGCTTCGGGCGAGGTGGTGGCCATCGGGTCCGGCGTCTCGGGGTTGGCACTGGGGGATCAGGTCTGTGCGTTGTTGCCTGGCGGCGGGTATGCAGAATACGTGGTAACACCGGCGGCACATTGCCTGCCTGTGCCCTCGGGCCTGAGCCTGAAACAGGCCGCCTGCCTGCCCGAAACCTTCTTTACAGTCTGGTCAAACGTGTTCACTCGTGGCGGGCTGAAGGCTGGCGAACGGTTCCTTGTACATGGGGGATCGAGCGGGATTGGTACCACGGCCATTCAACTGGCCAACGCTTTCGGAGCCCGGGTCTTCGTGACGGCTGGTTCGGACGAGAAATGCCGGGCCTGTCTGGACCTGGGGGCCGAGAGGGCGATCAACTACAAGACCGAGGATTTTGTTGCTGCCATGCGGGCCGAAGGTGGGGCGGATCTGATTCTCGACATGGTTGGCGGCGATTACATCCCTCGCAACGTCAAGGCGCTGGCCGAAGATGGCAGGCTGGTTCAGATCGCGTTTCTGCAAGGACCCGTCGTCGAGTTGAACTTTGCTATGATGATGGTCAAACGCCTGACCCTGACCGGCAGCACACTGCGGCCACAGAGCGATCTGGCCAAAGCACGCATCGCGCAGGATCTGCACGAGGCGGTCTGGCCGCTGCTTGAGGCTGGAAAAGTTGCCCCGGTCATGGACAGCGAATTTGATCTGGCCGATGCCGCCGCTGCGCATGCCCGCATGGAAAGCTCCGGCCACATTGGCAAGATCGTCTTGAAAGTATCAGGCTAGGCCTATCAGCGCGGGGGGGTGCCCCGCGCTTTGCTCAGGCGATGGCGCGTCTATACAGGTGCCATGTCGCGTGCCCCAAGACAGGCATTGCGACGATCAGGCCCAAAAGCAGCGGGATCGCACCAAGAACCAGCAGCGCGGCGACGATGAAGCCCCAGGTCAGGATCACGGTCGGATTGTGCCGCAGGACCCGGACCGAGGTGACAACGGCCACAGGCAGGCCGACCTTGCGGTCAAGCAGCAACGGGAAGCTGACAACGCTGACGGCCAAGGCCACCAGAGCAAACAGGAATCCAACCGCCGATCCGACGATGATCATGGTCCAGCCGGGGCCGGTGGTCAGAGCCCGTGTCAGAAATTGGCCCAGCGTCTCTGGCGGCTGCGGACCCAGTGTTTCGATATAGATGCCGTGTGCCACCATCAGCCAGACCAGCAACAGCATGACAAGGTAAAAGGCCAGTGCCAGTATGGCGCCGAACGAGGGGGATCGAAAAACACCCAACGCGTCCAGCCAGTGAACCTCGTGCCCCTGTTCCCGCTTGCGGCTGATCTCATACAAGCCCAGTGCAGCGACCGGACCGATCAGCGCAAACCCGGCCACCAGAGGAGCCAGAAGTGGCACCATGTTGGCTTGCATCGCGAATCCGAACATCAAAAGCCCCGCGATCGGGTAGATCAGAACGATGAAAATGGCATCGGCCCGGATCGCCAGAAAGTCTTCGTATCCGGCGCGCAGGCATTCTCGCAAGTCTTGCAGCGTCAGCGTCTGTACCGTCGGCAGATGCTGGGTGTCAGCGCTGCCGATGCCGGTTACGTTTTCGGCGATGTGATCGCTGGTCGCGCCGAGTTGCTGCGCGGTCCAACTGATCGGGTTTCCGATTGTCTTTGCCATTGTCATCCCTTTCCTTGGCGCAGGTGCGCCGCAGGATGCATCCGGCGAAAAGTTGCCCGTGGCCGGATGACCCGGCAACGCCTGACCCTAGTGTACCACAGTTTTTTCCAATCCTGGTTCACCCTTGCGAGATCGCCGGATTGCCCTGCGGCGCCGAAGTGATAGCTTGGATCCAGGCAAAAGGAGGTCAGCATGCTGAAAACGGCGCGTACCGTAGTCATTCACGAAACCGGCGGCCCCGAGGTGCTGAAGATCGAGGATAGACCGTTGGGTGACCCGGGACCGGGTGAAGTTCGGATCCGCCATCACGCCTGCGGTCTGAATTTTATTGATGTCTACCAGCGGACCGGTCTGTATCCGATGGAACTGCCGCACGCGCTGGGAATGGAAGCCGCCGGGGTGATCGAGGCGGTCGGCGAAGGCGTGACGCATCTGAAACCGGGCCATCGGGCGGCCTATGCAGCGGTGCCGGCCGGTGCCTATTGCGAAGCGCGGGTGATGCCCGCGTCGCAGGTGTGCCCCTTGCCCGGCGGAATCTCATTCGAGACCGCGGCGGCCATGATGCTCAAGGGCTTGACGGTTGAATACTTGTTTCACCGCACCACGCCGCTGAAACGTGGTGATACGGTTCTGTTCCATGCCGCCGCCGGGGGTGTCGGCCTGATCGCGTGCCAGTGGGCCAAATCCGAAGGCATCAAGCTGATCGGCACGGCCGGGACCGATGACAAGTGCCGTCTGGCCCAGTTCAACGGCGCCACACACTGCATCAACTACCGGACCGAGGATTTTGCGTCCCGCGTGGCCGAGATTACCGGCGGCAAAGGGGTCGATGCGGTCATGGACTCTGTCGGTGCCGATACGTTCGAAGGCTCGCTGGACTGCCTCAAGCCATTGGGGATGATGATTTCCTTCGGCAATGCGTCTGGACCCGTGCCACCATTCAACATCGGCATTCTTGGGCAGAAAGGGTCGTTGAAGATCACCCGGCCGACGCTGTTCACCCATATCGCGGACCATTCCGTGTGTCAGGCCATGGCCCGGCGGCTGTTCGGCAAGGTGGCCGGCGCCGAGGTCAAGATTCACATCGATCAACGCTTTGAACTGGATCAGGTCGCCGATGCGCACCGCGCACTGGAGGCGCGGCAGACAACCGGAAGCACGATCCTAGTGCCATGAAAAAGGCCCGGCACGCCGTGCCGGGCCCGTTCGATTCTGCGCGAGGGATCAGAAGCGGTATGCTGCCCGGATCTGGAACGTGGTTGCATCCACGTCGACACCGGTCGAGTTGAAATTGTCGAACTCGTGGTACAGCAGCTCGCCCGCGATGCTGACGTTCGGCGCGACGATCTGTTCATAACCGGCGCCGATGAACCATCCATCGTCGCTGCCCAGCGTGTCGGTTCCCGCATCTGCGTAACCGGCGACACCATACAACAGCCCCTGCGGGTTGACCTTGTAGCCGGCGCGGGCTTTCAGCCGCCAGACGTCTTCGACCGTTGCGGCACCCGAAAGGTCGACATCAGACCAGTCATAGTCAAAGCCGCCGCCCACGACCCAGTCGCCCAGATCATAGTCGTAACCAAGGATCAGACCGCCGATGGCCCCGTTTCCGTCCACACCGGACAGGCTGGTGCCGATATCCGCGTAGCCGACCTGCGCACCTGCATAGAACCCGGTCCAATCGCCCGAAGACTGCGCTATGGCGGTGCCGGCTGCAAAAGTTGCAACGGTGGTCAATAGTGCCAGTTTGCTCGTCATCTTGCTATCCTTTCGTTGGAAGTTATCTGCCTCGGCCTTTGGTTGGCCTGAAGGTTTGTATTGATCATTACGTTCCGGTCGTTGGACCGGATCATTGGTTTTTCGCTGTTATTCCGACCCGGATTTCCGCAAGGTCGCGGCGCCTGGCCGCCCTTTTAGAGTGTTGTTCTGATCAGATAGGTTCGGGGTCGTGGGGCTTCAAATCACGATCGGCGGCAGAAGCATTCTGCCGCCGATCCTTACCGCCAATTCAGCAGATTATTGCTGCAGTTCGGCCGGATCCTTGTCGGCGATCGTTTCCCAGTTGACGCTTGCTTTTTCGATGAAGCCGGGGATGTCGCCTTCCCAACGCTGCTGGATGTCTTCCGACAGGTTCAGATACAATTTGTTGTCCACGATCTTCCAGTAGGTCGGATCGCCGTCAAACTTGAACCCCATGGCCGCTCCGAAGGCGCAGTAGCCGCCGTAGGCCGGCAGGTAGGCCTCGGGATTGGCTTCGAACGCGGCCTTGTTCTCTTCGGTGGCAAAACGGTACAGCGCATCGTTGTGCAACGCCGTGATCTTGTAGCTGCCTTTGGTCGGCTCGCCTTCAGTGAAATACGCCACCGGGTCGTAACCCTGCATCGCCAAACCGGTCGACGAGGCGTTGATTTCTACCCCGGCCGCCAGGGCCGAGCTTGCGATTGCCACAGACAGCGCAACGCCGCCCAACAGGGATTTGATCTTGTTCATGGTTCCACCTTTCGTGATCGGGCTGCCCGGCATGTCCAAGCGCGGGCGTTTCAGCACCGAAATTGCGTTTCGTGCACCCGGTAATTGAGCGTCACGAAAACTCAGGTGGGAAAGGCGGCGATCACGTTCAAAGCAATCAAACGTGAATGTGCGGAAATACCAGGCGGTCTGTTCGCAAGCGCAGA
>NZ_JBXWSK010000087.1:0-13741 GCF_059613385.1 Ruegeria sp. BHSA162 | reverse complement strand
ATTGCGGAACAGGGTGCGCAGCGTTGCCCCAACTCAGGCCGAAGTTCTGGTCACCGGACCGCCCGGCAGCGGTATTTCGAAAGTCGCGGAAGTCATCCATTTGATGTCACCCCGCGCGCAGGGGCCGTTCGTCAAGCGCCCGGCGTCAGGTCTGGGAGCGGATGCCCTGCAGGCGATATGCAAGGATGCGGCAGCCGGATCGTTGTTTCTGGATGAAGTCTCGGCCATGCCCGAGTCGACGCAATATGCGGCCCTGGAGATGATCGAAAACGGGCCCGGGGTCCGCATCATCGCCGGAACAACCGCGGATCTGGCCGAGATGGCGGCCGAGGGTCGTTTCAACGCAGATTTGTTCTATCGGTTGGACGTGATGCGGGTGCGCGTACCGTCTTTGGCCGAACGCCCCGAGGACATCCCGGTGATCTTTCGCCACTACGTCGCCCAGGCGGCCGAGCAGGCCGGGATCGCGGTACCTGATGTCTCGTCCGAACACTTGGCGTCATTGATGGCGCGGGACTGGCCCGGCAACGCGCGTTCACTGATGTCAGCTGCGATGCGTTTTGTTCTGGGGATGCCCGAGGATGTTGCCGCCGCGGCCGATCTTGGGCTGAACGAACAGATGGCGCGCGTTGAGCGCTCGTTGCTGATTGCGGCCTTGGGTCGTCACAACGGAAGGGCGTCGGATGCGGCCAAGTCCCTGAAACTGCCGCGCAAGACGTTCTACGACAAATTGGCCCGCTACGGCATACGCCCTGAAGACTATCGGCGCTGACGCGGAACGATTCGCCCGATGATTCGATGTATGTGCGGTTTTTCGCACACTCGCGAATTTGGGTGTGCGGTTTCCCGCACAAATGTCTGCGATAACAAAATACTCATTGCGGATGTTCTATTTAAGACAATGAAAAGTAATTAGAAAATCTGTCTTCTGCCAGTCGTTTTCGAATTGTTGAACGGTGACCGTCGATTCGTTTCACTCTTGCGCATCCGGCATCCGCATGGATGTCAAAGGAAGTTTCTTTGGAAGTCTGGGAGGAAAAGACAGATGAAATTCCTGGCAACAGCCGCCACCGCGCTTGCGCTTTCCGTTACCGCAACAGCGGGCTTCGCTGCCTGCGACGATGGCGAGATCGTCGTCAAGTTCGCGCATGTGACGAACACCGACAAGCACCCCAAGGGCATCGCCGCATCGCTGCTCGAGCAGCGCGTGAATGACGAGATGAACGGCGTCATGTGCATGGAGGTCTATCCGAACTCGACCTTGTACAACGACGACAAGGTGCTCGAGGCGATGCTGCAGGGCGACGTGCAACTGGCCGCCCCGTCGCTTTCGAAGTTCGAGAAGTTCACCAAGCAGTTCCGTCTGTTCGACCTGCCGTTCATGTTCAAGAACATCGACGCGGTTGATGCGTTCCAGGCCTCGGCGGATGGCCAGGCAATGAAAGACAGCATGCAGCGCCGCGGCCTGCAGGGTCTGGCGTTCTGGCACAACGGCATGAAGCAGATGTCGGCCAACAAGCCGCTGATCGATCCTTCGGACGCCAACGGCCTGAAATTCCGCGTTCAGTCTTCGGACGTGCTGGTTGCGCAGATGGAAGCCATCGGTGGCAGCCCTCAGAAAATGGCCTTCTCGGAGGTCTATGGTGCTCTGCAGCAGGGCGTTGTGGACGGTCAGGAGAACACGTGGTCGAACATCTACGGCAAGAAGTTCTTCGAAGTGCAGGATGGCACCACCGAAACCAACCACGGCATCATCGACTATCTGGTTGTGACTTCGGTCGACTGGCTGGACAGCCTCGATCCGGAAGTGCGCGAGCAGTTCCTGACGATCCTGGCCGAGGTGACCGAAGAGCGCAACAAAGAGGCGTTTGCGGTCAACGAAAAGGCCAAGCAGGCCATCATCGACGCGGGCGGCTCGATCCGCGAGCTGACACCCGAGCAGCGTCAGGCCTGGGTTGATGCGATGAAGCCGGTTTGGGACAAGTTCTCCGGTGACGTCGGTCAGGACAAGATCGACGCAGCTCAGGCGATCAACGCCGGGTTCTGATCCGACACGCAGGTGTGCTCCGACGGTCGCAAGCCCGCCGGAGCACATACCAGGTGGGCCCAATCGCGCCCGCCACCTCGATAAATCAACAAAAATGGGGACAGAAAGATGTCTGGTGTGAAAACCGGCCCCGGTGGGCTGGTCGACCGAATCGAAGAAACCCTGATCGCGTTGCTTCTTGGCCTGATGACGGCCGTGACCTTTGCCAACGTGATCGCGCGTTTCGTCTTCAACTCCAACATCCTTTGGGCGCTAGAGCTGACCGTATTCACTTTCGGATGGCTGGTATTGCTGGGGGCGTCCTACGCCGTCAAGAAACACGCGCATCTGGGTGTGGATGCCATCCTGAATATGCTGCCTCCGGCACCGCGCAGGGTATTGGCACTGATCGCGGTGGGGTGCTGCCTCGTATTCTCGCTGCTGCTGCTGAAGGGGTCCTACGACTACTGGGCGGTTTTTGCCGACCTGCCTCCGACCTCTGGACGCTGGTTCCCCACGGGCTTTGATTTCGACGCTCGTAGTCAGAGCTTCTACGAGGTGGACGACATCCCCATGGTCGCGCCGCTACGGTTCCTCGAAGACCTCATCAACTATGGCGAGTACTACGAGAAGCTGCCCAAGGTCGTGCCGTATTTCGTCCTGCCGCTGTCGATGCTGCTGCTGGTGATCCGCTTTGCCCAGGCCGGGCTGCAGATCCTGCGCGGTGAGGCCGACCGTATTGTCGCAAGCCACGAGGTTGAGGACGAGATCGAAGAAGTCCGGGCCCTTCAGGGAGAACACGACTGATGGATGTAGTACTACTTTTTGCCATGGTCGTGGGCCTGCTGCTGATCGGCGTTCCGATCGCAGTTGCCCTAGGGCTGAGCTCGACCCTGTTTCTTCTGATCTACTCGGACAGCTCGCTGGCTTCGGTTGCCGGGACCCTGTTCGAGGCGTTCGAGGGCCACTTTACCCTGCTGGCCATCCCGTTCTTCATCCTCGCATCGTCCTTCATGACGACCGGAGGGGTGGCGCGCCGGATCATTCGGTTCTCGATCGCCTGCGTTGGTCACCTGCCTGGCGGTCTGGCAATCGCGGGCGTGTTCGCATGTATGCTGTTCGCCGCGCTGTCGGGATCGTCTCCGGCCACCGTTGTTGCGATCGGTTCGATCGTGATCGCCGGTATGCGTCAGGTCGGCTATTCCAAGGAATTCGCAGCTGGCGTCATCTGTAACGCCGGTACGCTGGGTATCCTGATCCCGCCGTCGATCGTCATGGTTGTCTACGCGGCCGCGGTCGAAGTCTCGGTCGGCAGGATGTTCCTGGCCGGTGTCATTCCGGGTCTCATGGCCGGGTTCATGCTGATGGTCACAATCTATGTGATGGCCAAGGTCAAGAACCTGCCGAAAGGTGATTGGAAAGGCTGGGGCGAGATATTTGCGTCGGCACGCGAGGCCGGTTGGGGTCTGTTCCTGATCGTCATCATCCTGGGCGGCATCTATGGCGGTATCTTCACACCGACCGAAGCAGCGGCGGTCGCGGCTGTATACGCCTTCTTCATCGCCAGCTTCGTCTACAAGGACATGGGGCCACTCAGCACCCAGGATGGTGAGCAAAACCTCTCGCTTGTGAAAAAGCCGCTGGCGCTGATCACGGCCTTTTTCCACCCCGACACCAAACATACGCTGTTTGAGGCCGGCAAGCTGACGGTCACCCTGCTTTTCGTCATCGCCAACGCGCTGATCCTCAAGCATGTTCTGACCGATGAGCAGGTGCCGCAACACATTGCCGGCGCAATGCTGTCGGCGGGTCTGGGGCCGATCACTTTCCTGATCGTGGTCAACGTAATCCTTCTGATCGGCGGTCAGTTCATGGAGCCCTCGGGCCTGCTGGTCATCGTGGCGCCGCTGGTGTTTCCGATTGCCATCGAACTGGGCATCGACCCGATCCATCTGGGCATCATCATGGTGGTGAACATGGAAATCGGGATGATCACGCCTCCGGTCGGTCTGAACCTGTTCGTTACGTCGGGCGTCGCGGGAATGCCGATGATGGCCGTCGTGCGCGCAGCACTGCCGTTCCTGGCCGTTCTGTTCGTCTTCCTGATCATGATCACGTACATCCCGTGGTTGTCGACGGTGTTGCCAAACACCTTCATGGGCCCCGAGATCATTACGAACTAGACCGTCGCAATCGATCCGAACCGGGCAACCGGTTCGGGTCACTTTTTGCGCGGTCGGCCGGCATCTGCCAGGCCGCCTCGCTGAATGGCCGGGCTTGAACTCACCATCGGTTCTTCCCACATAGTGAACGAGGACGACCTCCCCACCATGGGTGATCATTCGGGACGACCCGAAGTTGATAGAGGTGTCCCCGATGTCCTGGATCTTTCTTCTTTTTGCCGGTTTGCTGGAAATCGTCTGGGCAGTTGCCATGAAGCAGTCTGCTGGATTCACGCGGCTCTGGCCGACCGTTGTCATGGGAGGCGCAATGGTCGGTTCGTTCGGTTTGCTGGCCCTGGCCATGCGCTCCTTGCCACTGGGAACCGCCTACGTGCTGTGGACGGGTATTGGCGCGGTCGGTGCGTTCCTGGTTGGTGTGATGTTTCTGGGCGAGGCACTGACCCCGCTGCGTGTCATCGCAGCGACACTGATCGTGTCCGGCATGGTCGCAATGAAACTTGCGTGACCGGCCCGTTGTTGACGCAGGCACCCGCGGTGGGCAGGCTGGAACCACCCTGATCACCGCAACCAACGAGTGCCGAAACATGCTGACCGATGATGACAAGCGCCTGATGCGCGTTGCCTACCAAGAAGCCAAAGCCGGTTTCGATGAGGCGGTTGCCCGATCGGATCTGTACTGGCTCGGAACGGCACGATCATCTCGCAGGGCCGAAACCGAAGGGTTCAGCAGGGGGATCCGATCGCCCATGGCGAGATGGATGCGCTGCGCAAGGCAGGCCGGCAGAAGACGTACCGAGATACCGTTCTGTATACCACCCTGTCTCCGTGCATGATGTGCGCCGGAACGATCGTTCAGTTCGGCATCCCACGCGTGGTCATCGGTGACACGGAAAACTTCGGCGGCAACGAAGACTTCCTGCGCGATCATGGGGTCGAGGTTGTTTTGGCCGAAGACCCGGACTGCATTGCGCTGATGTGCAGGTTCGTGACCGAACAGCCTGAGCTTTGGGCCGAGGACATCGCGGACTGAGTGTGCGTGGACCGGTCAGGCCTGTTCCAGCGCTGAAATGATGCCCGAGAAATCGCGTGCCTTCAGGCTTGCACCGCCGACCAGCGCGCCGTCCACGTTTGACACTCCGAAAATCTCCGCCGCGTTGTCCGGCTTGACCGAACCGCCATAGAGCAAACGAACCGACCGGCCGACACCTTCGCCAAATCGCCGTTCAAGTCTGGCGCGAATGAAATCGTGGACTTCTCCGATTTCTTCCAAGGTGGGAACCTTGCCGGTGCCGATGGCCCAGATCGGTTCATAAGCCACGACGAGGTTCTCTCCGGTAGCAAGATCCGGGATCGATCCGGACAACTGTCCGCCAATGATATCGAGCGTATTGGCCGCTTCGCGCTGTTCAAGGCTTTCGCCGACGCAGATGATTGCGGTCAGGCCCGCGTTCATGGCTGCCCGGGCCTTGGCGCGGATATCGTCGTCTTTCTCGCCGTGGTCTTCTCGCCGTTCCGAATGCCCGACGATTACGCTGGTCGCGCCGGCGTCTTTCAGCATCTCGGCGCTCAGATCACCCGTATGGGCGCCCGAAACTTCGGCGTGGCAATCCTGTCCGCCGATGGCGACGCCCGAGCCTTGCACGGCTTGTGCGGCTCGGTGGATCAAAGTTGCCGGAGGGCAGATCAGAATATCGACTGTCGGAGAAGGGTGCGTCGCAGTCAGCGTGTCCAACTCGGAAAGAGCAGCCCCGGTTCCGTTCATTTTCCAGTTTCCGGCTGCCAGTCTGCGTCGCATAGCGGGGTCTCCGTGATCTTTCGTGCGTTTCTATCCAGTTAGCACCCGGATCAAGGTCTGACAATTGCGCTTGGGTGGCTGCGCGCGGGCGAGTCGCGCGACGGATCGATCTGGGTGGACTCAACCAGACGGTGCAGGCGGCAGTTCACCCGCCCACAAACGTTGCAGGCTTTAGGTGACTCAGCGCTGTTCGGCCAGGTTTTCGTCGAACTTGATCGACTCGCCGCAGCCACAGGCATCGACGACATTGGGATTCTTGAACTTGAACCCGGATTCCAGCAGCGAGACCTCGTAGTCGATCTCGGTTCCGAACAGAAACATCTGAGCCATCGGAGCGATCATGACCCGCGCCCCATCCTGTTCGACCACTTCGTCATGCGGATCCGGCTGATCGACATACTCCATGGTATACTCCATACCAGCGCAGCCACCTTTCTTGACGCCAATCCGCAGACCGGCATGGCCACCCGACGTCATCAGGCGGAGGATCTGCTCTGCAGCTTTGGGCGTCATCGTCACGGCCTGTTTGCCGGGAATGCCGAACATCGTCGTCTCCATTTTCGCGCGTTAAACCTAATCTAAGGCCGCAAGGGCCCGGGCTCAAGAGAGCGCGGAGCCCCAAGTTTGCTCATCGCCAGTTTTGACCGTACCGTACGGGCAGTGGGCAGGGTTTGCCGATGAGATCGAATTGACAGCAGAACAAGGTGGGTTTCGATGATGTTGCGGATTTCAAATAAGATTGGCTTGTGCCGGCAGGTTGCGTTTCTGGCTCTTCTGGTGGCCGGCAGTGCCGTTCATGCAGCGGGCGATCACAAGCGGCACCCGGTGAATTGCTCGACCGCCGAAGGTGACCTGCGTGCAATTGCGGCGGAAAAGAAACATGCCGAGGATCAGCAGGCGGAAAGTGTGGTCGCGATCACGCCAGCCGGGGCGCTGCTTGGATTGATCTCTGGAACAGAACAGAAACGGTTGCAGATGCTGTCGGGTGACTATGTCAAGAAACTGGACGACCGCGCCGCCGAGATCAAAGCGCAGTGCAACGTGAAGTAAGTGCACCTCAGCGAGTAAAATAGGGCCGCTCTCGGGCAAGAACGGCCCAGTATTGCAGAGCCTCGGCAGGGGGGCGGTAGACGCTCCAACGTGGTCGCCATTGACTGCTGGGGCGATATTTGAGTCGCCGAGTTCCTGTGACGGGTTCGACTGCGAAGCCCGTACTGTACTTGTTACGCAGCAACGTAACGGTTCGACGACCGATCCGTGACAGCTGGGTTTCAGGTGCGTGACAATTCCCGCGCGTTCAGCGCGGCAGGCCCTTACATGAAGCCAAGTTCCAGCCGGGCTTCGTCGGACATCATCTCCATGCCCCAGGGTGGTTCCCAGGTCAGTTCGACATCCACCTCCTTGACCCCGGCAACGGGCTCGATGGCCTCGACGATCCAGCCTGGCATGTCACCGGCCACCGGGCAGCCCGGAGCGGTCAGGGTCATGATGACTTTGACTGCGTTGTCGCTGCTGATGTCGATCGTGTAGATCAGTCCAAGGTCATAGATATTGACCGGAATTTCAGGGTCATAGACGGTCCTGCAGGCCTCGACCACGGATTCGTACAGAGGGTGCTCAACGGTCGAAGGCGCAATCAGGGGCGTACCTTCAAGCTGTTCGCTGGGGTGGGTCATGAATGCCTCGGGTTGTTACCTGAGCAATTATATAGGGAAAGCTGAAGGCAGCGTCCAGAGGGGGTAGGGCGCCCCGCTACAGGGCGCCGCACCGCTCAGTCGTTGATGTCATGGTCAAACGTCCTGACTTGCCCATGTGGCAGCGCGAACATGCGCCGCAGAACGAGCCATGCGATCAACGACAAGGTGGCGAAGATCAAAAGCAGGACAGGCAGGTTCGGGGCCAAGCCGGGGATAACCAGAAGGATGCCGGTGATAGCCGCGCCGATAGCGAAGCCAAGGAAGATGAAACCCGGCAAGGCCACTTCCAGAATGCCCAGCGCCAGTGCGGCTGCCAGCCATACCCACCACGTCAGCCAGAACGGATCTGCCATCATTTGCCTCCCTTGAGCATTTTGAAGGCGTCGCCAAACGCTTCGAGCGCATTTGCAGGCACGACGATCGTCTGGCTGCCTCCGCCTTTGCCCATCGCATTCAATGCCTCAACTTGTTTCAGCGCAACCTGATACTGGGCGGCTTCGATCCCGTTGTCCTGGATGGCCTTTGCGACGACGCCGGTTGCATAGGCTTCCGCGTCCGCCTGAACGCGACGCGCCTTGGCGGCTTGTTCCGCCGCATACAGCTCGGCGTCGGCCTGCAGTTCGACCGCGCGTTTCTGGCCCTCGGCTTCGGTCACCTGAGCGCGACGAGCGCGTTCGGCATTCAACTGCTGAAGCATGGCGTCGCGGGTCGCCTGATCCAGGTTAACGTCCAGAATTTCGGCGCGGGTTACCTCGATCCCCCAGTCGTCAACCGCGGTTTCGACGCTCTCTTGAATGCGTTCAATCAGTTGCGCGCGATTAGACTGAACCTCGTCCAGGTCCATCTTGCCGATTTCGGCCCGCACGATACCAGCAACGGTCGTTGCGATGGCGCCGTCGACGTCCCGAATGCGGTAGACGGTCTTTTCCGGCTCGAGGATACGGTAGAAGACCGATGTATCGATCTGTACCAACACGTTGTCTTTGGTGATCGCGTCCTGCGTCGCATTGGGCAGCTGACGTTCCAGAATGGATATCTTGTGGCGCGCAACGTCCAGAAAAGGAACGATAAAGTTGATCCCGGGGCCCAGCACAGAGTGGAGGCGTCCGAACCGTTCGACCACGTATTTCTCGGATTGTGGAACGATCTTGATACCCTTGAGGATGATGACGACAACCAAGGCCGCCCCAAGCAGGTAGATGATGTTCGATGATAGCAGTCCGATGATCTGGTCTTCGGTCATTTCTGTCCTCATTTTTTGTGTACGATGGTATACATTTGGGGATTGAAGGGCTGAATTTCAACTCAGCTATGAAATGAACCGAACAGGATATCCATGCAAGGTAATTGGGACAAAGCACGGAGATTTCGGGTTGTGGCTGCTTTGCATCCGTCGTTGATTGCGCTATCGGGGCGAAATGAAACTGATTATCGACACCGACCCCGGCATCGACGATGCCATGGCGATAGCCTACGCCGCCGCCGCTCCGGAAATTGACCTGATCGGCCTGACTACGGTTTTTGGGAATACGCATGTCCAGCAGTCCAGCCGGAACGCGCGGTTTCTGGCTCACAAGCTGGGGTTGGACATACCTGTGGCCCAGGGCGCAGCGTTTCCATGGGAAGCTGACGCACACACGCCCTCTAAGCACGTGCATGGGGATGAGGGTTTTGGCGATGTGGTCGATGTGCCTGAAATCGGCGCGAACCACGACCTGAGCGCAGCCGAGTTTCTGGCCGAGATGGCCCGGCGTCACAAGAAGGGCCTGACGGTGTGTGCGGTTGGGCCGTTGACCAACATCGCCGATGCGATGCGTCTGGATCCGGATTTCGCTCAGAACATCGGCCAATTGGTCATCATGGGCGGCGCGGTCTTCTGTCCTGGCAACATCACCGAACACGCCGAGGCGAATATCTATCACGATGCGAAAGCCGCAGACGAGGTGTTTGCCCAGCCCGCTCCGACGGTTCTGGTGGGCCTGGATGCGACGTTGAAAACGCTCTATCGCGCGGCTGATTTTGAGGAACTGGCGCGACGTGCGCCTGAAATGGGTGGATTTCTAAACGATATCTCTCAGTTCTATCTGAGTTTCTACCGCGATGTCGCCGGGTTGGACGGCTGCGGACTTCATGACTCAACGGCCGTCATCGCCTGTTCGCACCGTGCGATGTTCGAAATTCAAGAAACAGGGTTGAAGGTGGTAACCGAGGGGCCCGAGGTTGGGGCGACCCGGCCGGACCCGTCTCGCCCACCGTTGCAGGTGTGCTGTGACGTCGTTGGTCAGCAGGTGGTAGACCTGTTCACGCAAAGGGTTGCCAGCTTGCCTTGACGGGTTGCAATGGCCGGGCAGATCGGGCAAAGCCTGCCCGGTTCAGCGACCCGAGGCGATGACATGACCCAGCGTTTCTCATTCGAATTGAAGGCCACCGACGGCAAGGCCCGCACCGGCGTGATCCACACGCCGCGGGGCGAGGTGCGCACGCCGGCCTTCATGCCCGTGGGCACCGCCGCGACGGTCAAGGCTATGATGCCCGAAAGCGTGCGGGCCACCGGCGCCGACATCCTGCTGGGAAACACCTATCACCTGATGCTGCGGCCCACGGCCGAACGGATCGACCGCTTGGGCGGCCTGCACAAGTTCATGAACTGGGAGCGCCCGATCCTGACCGACTCGGGCGGGTTTCAAGTGATGTCCCTAGCGGGCCTGCGCAAGCTGACCGAGAAGGGCGTGACCTTCAAATCGCATATCGACGGTTCCAAACACGAGCTGACACCCAAGCGGTCGATGGAGATCCAGCGCCTGTTGGGGTCGGACATCGTGATGTGTTTCGACGAATGCCCCGCATTGCCTGCCGACCGCGACCGGATCGCCGAGTCGATGCGCCTGTCGATGCGATGGGCCGAACGGTCGCGCGAGGCGTTCGGCGACCGGCCCGGCCATGCGCTGTTCGGGATCATGCAGGGCGGGTTGGAGCGCGACCTACGCGAGGAAAGCGCCGAGGCGCTGAAGGCCATCGGGTTCGAGGGATATGCCGTTGGTGGCCTAGCGGTGGGCGAGGGGCAGGAGGCCATGTTCGACTGTCTGGACTATGCGCCTGATTTCCTGCCGACCGATAAGCCGCGCTATCTGATGGGCGTGGGCAAGCCCGACGACATCGTGGGCGCCGTGGCGCGCGGGATCGACATGATGGATTGCGTGCTGCCGTCGCGCTCGGGACGGACGGGGCAGGTGTTCACCCGCCGCGGGGTCGTGAACATCAAGAACGCCCGCCACGCCGACGATCCGCGTCCGCTGGACGAACAGTGCACGTGCCCAGCCTGCTCGAATTACTCGCGCGCCTACCTGCACCATGTATTCCGGGCCAACGAAATGATTTCGGGCATGCTGCTGACCTGGCACAATCTGCATTATTTCCAAGAGATCATGCAGTGCATGCGGGACGCCATCGCCGCCGGTGCATTCGAGGCCTGGCAGGCCGAGTTCCATGCGCAGCGGGCGCTGGGTGATATCGAGCCGCTCTAACGGGCGTGTTGGGCGACCCAAGTCAAAATCAGTGGATATGTTGCCGCGATGCCTTGCAGTCGGGGAAACCTCGGGCCATTCTGATTTGTACAGGTAAGGCGACGAGGTTGAAATGGGGCGGTCCGCGCCCCACCTTTATCGTCCGAGAAAGGAGATGGCCGACGGCTGCCTGAAACAGGGGTCAGTGCCATCTTGCCAATGATAAGGATAGAGCATGCAAGAGCCTCTTAATTCCTCATACCCCGTTCTGCCGCTGCGCGACATTGTCGTGTTTCCGCACATGATCGTCCCGCTGTTCGTGGGGCGTGAAAAGTCGGTGCGCGCGCTGGAAGAGGTGATGCAGGATGACAAGCAAATTCTGCTGTCCAGTCAAGTTGATCCTTCCGTCGACGACCCGACCCAGGACGGTATCTACCGCAGCGGCGTTCTGGCAAATGTCCTGCAGTTGCTCAAATTGCCCGATGGCACTGTCAAAGTGCTGGTCGAAGGGCAGGCACGCGTCAAGATTTCGGAGTTCATTGAGAATGAAGAATTCTTTGAGGCCCGCGCCGAATACCTGACCGAAATTCCCGGCGACGTAACGACGACGCAGGCGCTTTTGCGTACCGTCGCCGATGAGTTCGAGCGGTACGCCAAGGTTCGCAAGAACATCCCGGAAGAAGCCCTGACCGCTGTCAGTGAGGCAACCGATCCGGCGAAACTGGCCGATTTGGTTTCGGGTCACCTTGGCATCGAGGTCGAACAGAAGCAGGACCTGCTGGAAACGCTCAGCATCAGCGAGCGTCTGGAAAAGGTCTATGGCCTGATGCAGGGCGAGATGTCGGTTCTTCAGGTCGAGAAGAAGATCAAGACCCGCGTCAAGTCGCAGATGGAGAAGACCCAGCGCGAATACTATCTGAATGAGCAGATGAAGGCCATTCAGAAGGAGCTGGGCGATGGCGAGGACGGCGCGAACGAGATCGCCGAGCTGGAAGCCAAGATCGCCGAGACCAAGCTTTCGAAAGAAGCCCGCGAAAAGGCGGAAGGCGAGCTGAAAAAGCTCAAGAACATGTCGCCGATGTCGGCCGAAGCGACCGTGGTGCGCAACTATCTGGATTGGATCCTGTCGCTGCCTTGGGGCACCAAGTCTCGGGTCAAGAAAGACCTTGGCCGGGCGCAGCAGATCCTCGATGCCGATCACTATGGCCTCGAAAAGGTCAAGGAGCGGATCGTCGAGTATCTGGCGGTTCAGCAGCGCTCGAAGAAGTTGAAAGGCCCGATCATGTGCCTTGTCGGCCCTCCGGGCGTGGGCAAGACCTCGCTTGGGAAGTCGGTCGCCAAGGCCACGGGGCGCGAGTTCATCCGCATCTCGTTGGGTGGGGTGCGCGATGAATCCGAGATCCGCGGACACCGCCGGACCTATATCGGCTCGATGCCCGGCAAGATCATTCAGGCGCTGAAAAAGGCGAAAACCACGAACCCGCTGATCTTGCTCGATGAAATCGACAAGATGGGGCAGGATTTCCGTGGTGATCCGGCTTCGGCCATGCTCGAGGTGCTGGACCCGGAACAGAACAGCACGTTCATGGACCACTACCTTGAGGTCGAATATGACCTGTCGAACGTGATGTTCCTGACCACGTCGAACAGCTACAACATGCCTGGGCCGCTTCTGGACCGGATGGAGATCATTCCGCTGGCCGGCTACACCGAGGACGAAAAGCGCGAAATCGCGAAGCAGCACCTGATCTCGAAGCAGGTGAAGAACCACGGGCTGAAGGCTAAAGAGTTCGAGCTGACCGATGAGGCGCTGACCGCGATCATCCGCACCTATACCCGCGAGGCCGGTGTGCGGAATCTTGAGCGCGAGATTGCCAAGGTGGCGCGCAAATCGTTGACCCGGATCATCAAGAACGAGACCGACCGGGTTGTCGTGACGGCTGAGAACCTGCACGAATTCCTGGGTGTGCCCAAGTTCCGTTACGGTTTGGCTGAACAGGATGATCAGGTCGGCGTTGTGACCGGTCTGGCCTGGACTTCGGTCGGTGGCGACCTGCTGCATATTGAGGCGTTGAAGCTGCCAGGCAAGGGTCGGATGAAGACCACAGGCAAGCTGGGCGATGTGATGAAGGAATCCATCGACGCGGCTTCGTCCTATGTGCGGTCGATTTCGCCTCAGATCGGGGTCAAACCGCCGCAGTTCGACAAGATCGACATCCATGTGCACGTGCCTGACGGCGCGACTCCCAAGGATGGACCCAGCGCCGGCCTGGCGATGGTGACTTCGATCGTGTCGGTTCTGACCGGTATCCCGGTCCGCAAGGACATCGCCATGACGGGCGAAGTTTCGCTGCGTGGCAACGCCATGCCGATCGGCGGGTTGAAGGAGAAACTGCTCGCAGCTTTGCGGGGTGGCATCAAGACGGTGCTTATTCCGGAAGAGAACGAGAAGGATCTGGCCGACATCCCCGACAACGTGAAGGAAGGGCTGGAGATCATCCCGGTCAAGCACGTGTCGGAAGTTCTGGAGCGCGCAC
>NZ_JBXWSK010000086.1:0-13829 GCF_059613385.1 Ruegeria sp. BHSA162 | reverse complement strand
ATGTCGTGGCCCTGTTCGGCGATAAAGCTGTCTTTCGGCATCAGCCCGTATTTCCACAGGTAAGCCGCCATTGCGCCGGTGGCGGAGCCGGTGAACGGATCTTCGGGCGGGCTGGGCGGCGCCAGCAACAGACGCGAGAACGTATCCCCTTGAGCCGTGGCCCCCTGCAGGGTCACCAGAAAGGGTTCGGCCATGTCGGACCCGGCATATCCGGCAGTTTCCGCCACCCGTTGCAGCGCATCCACATTCAGTTGTGCCGCGCGCAAGGCTGCGTGATCCCGCAGAACTGTAGTGCAGAACGGCAGCCCGGTCGAAACCATCTGCGGCGGCGAAATGATCGCACTTGCAGGTAGGCCGATCGCAGCTGCAACAAGGTCTTCCGGCACCCGCGTGCCGAATTCGGGCGCGATCTGGGTCATCTCGATCTGGTCGCCATGCAGCTCGATCGACACGATCCCTGCTCCGGTTTCCAGCGTCAGTGCGTCAGCAGATATCATTCCTCGGGAGCGCATGGCAGCCACGGTCGCAATGGTCGGGTGTCCGGCAAAGGGAATTTCACGGCTGGCCAGGAAATACCGCACTCGAAAATCCGCCACATCCGATGGGCCGGTAAACGTGCATTCTACCAAAGACGTCTCGCGGACAAACGCCGTGCAGACCGTTTCCGGCAAATGCGCGCCACCATGCACGACTGCACAGCCATTTCCGCCGAATGCCGTGTCGCTGAAAGCATCCACCCAATCGAAATCGAACCAGCTCATGCGCCCTCTCGTGCCTGCAGTCAGAAAGTGCCGGGAATGCAAACCCGCGGGTGGCATGTTTGACGCCTCACGCGCCGCTTGTCACGTTGAATCGGTCTGTGGCCGTGTCAGTGCACGGCCACCGGAGACAGGTCATGCTGCCGCGCCAGTACGAAGGCCAGCTTTCGATCGGCGACAAGCGCCAGTTGCTGCCCATCTGAATCGTGAACGGCATAAAGATGATCCAGATCACCCACCTGCGTGCGCACCTCGTGCGGCAGGTTGGCCACGTTCACAGCCTTCACATAGACGATCCGATTGCCTTCGGTGTTGATTTCATACGGTGTATTCATGGCTTACCCCTTCCTTATGTTGATCGTCTGCACAACGGTTTCGGGCACGGCGCGGGTCAGGTCGATATGCAGAAGGCCATTTTCCATAATGGCCTCGCCGACCTCGACACCGTCGGCCAGCACGAACATGCGCTGGAACTGACGGGCCGCGATGCCGCGGTGCAGGAACACGCGCCCCTCGCTGTCGTCGCGCTGACGACCCCGGATCACCAGTTGCCGATCTTCGATGGTGATCGACAGGTCGTCCTCGGCAAACCCGGCTACGGCCAAGGTAATGCGGTAGGAATGATCCGACGTCTGTTCGATGTTGTAGGGCGGATACCCTTCGTTTCCGGCCTTTGCAGACCGTTCCAGAAGGCGTTCCAGCTGCTCGAACCCCAGAAGATGCGGGTATGAGCCAAGAGTAAGTTTTGACACGTTTCCTCGTCCTTCTTTGTAAAAGCGACGTGATGCGCGGCCCCGTAACGGCAGCTGCGCACAAGACAATATGGGGTGAAACGTGTGTCTCCACAAGGTCTAGGCGGATTCACTTGAACGCACTATCTTGTGTAACACGCACCACCAGCCACACATGAGTCGCCCATGAACGCGCCCACCGACATTTCGATGAAAACCGACGAGGTTCTGCGCGTAGAACTGGAGGTGTTCCGCCAACAACACCGCGACTTGGACGAGGCGATCAAGGCGCTCGAGGCGACCGGCACTGCCGATCAGCTGACGGTGAAGCGGCTGAAGAAACAGAAGCTGCGCCTGAAGGATATCATCCGGCTGATCGAGGATCGCCTGACCCCTGACATCATCGCTTGATCCGGCGCGGTCAACCGCATTGCCACGCAAGCGGATTTCACTATAGTGCGCGCTTCCTAACGCAGGCGGGGAACAGGGCGGATGAGCGAGATCAAGGTCGGAATCATCATGGGCAGCCAGTCGGACTGGCCCACCATGAAAGGCGCTGCAGAGATACTGGACGATCTGGGCGTGGCCTACGAGACCAAGATCGTCTCGGCCCACCGCACGCCGGATCGTTTGTGGGAGTACGGCAAGACCGCCGTGCAGCGCGGGTTGCAGGTGATCATCGCCGGCGCCGGCGGTGCCGCACATCTGCCGGGGATGATGGCATCCAAGACGCGGGTACCGGTGATCGGCGTTCCGGTACAGACGCGGGCGCTGTCCGGTGTCGACTCGCTCTATTCCATCGTGCAGATGCCCAAGGGTTTCCCGGTTGCGACCATGGCGATCGGTTCGGCCGGCGGCGCCAATGCCGGCCTGATGGCCGCCGGTATTCTGGCCCTGCAGGACGCAGCCCTGGCCGACCGGCTGGACGCCTGGCGTGCGGCGCTGTCGGACTCGATCCCCGAGGAGCCCCGCGATGAGTAGCCCCTTGCAGCCCGGCGCGGTGATCGGAATTCTGGGCGGCGGCCAGCTGGGGCGGATGCTGTCGATGGCCGCGGCGCGGCTGGGCTTCGTGACCCATATCTTCGAGCCGGGCGCCAACCCGCCGGCGGGCCAGATGGCGCATCGCGTGACCACCGCACCTTATGAAGATGCCGAGGCGCTTGCCGCTTTTGCGCAATCGGTCGATGTCATCACCTACGAGTTCGAAAACATCCCGACCGAGGCGCTGGACGTTCTGGAATCGCACCGTCCCATCCGCCCCGGACGCGAGGCGCTGCGGGTCAGTCAGGACCGGCTGACCGAAAAGACATTCCTGCAAGGCCTGGGGCTGAACACCGCACCCTTTGCCGATGTGACCGACCTGGACAGCCTGCAGGCCACCATCGAACGGATCGGCACGCCGGCCATCCTCAAGACCCGCCGCTTCGGCTATGACGGCAAGGGGCAGGCGCGGCTGAAGTCGCCCGAGGACGCCCGGTCCGCACTGGCCGACATGCAGGGCGCGCCCGCGATCCTGGAAGGCTTCGTCAATTTCAGCCACGAGGTGTCGATCATTGCCGCCCGCGGGCTGGACGGCCAGGTGGCCTGCTTCGACCCCGGCGAAAACGTGCACCGCGACGGCATCCTGCACACGACCACGGTGCCCGCGCGCCTGTCCCCTGCCCTGCGGACCGACGCGGTGCTGCTGGCCGCGAATATCCTGAACGCGCTGGACTATGTCGGCGTCATGGGGGTCGAACTGTTCGTGACGCCGCAGGGCCTGATCGTGAACGAGATCGCGCCGCGCGTTCACAACTCGGGCCACTGGACGCAAAACGGCTGTGCGGTCGATCAGTTCGAACAGCATATCCGCGCCGTGGCCGGCTGGCCTCTGGGCGACGGGCAGCGTCACGCGGATGTTGTGATGGAGAACCTGATCGGCGACGACATGGACCGCGTGCCCGAGCTTGCGCAACAGCGCGACGTGGCCCTGCACCTGTATGGCAAG
Organism: Ruegeria sp. BHSA162; assembly: GCF_059613385.1. Taxonomy (NCBI): domain Bacteria; kingdom Pseudomonadati; phylum Pseudomonadota; class Alphaproteobacteria; order Rhodobacterales; family Roseobacteraceae; genus Ruegeria; species Ruegeria sp. BHSA162. The sequence continues at coordinate 10,353 of NZ_JBXWSK010000086.1, read as the reverse complement.
GCCGAGGTCAAGCCGGGCCGCAAAATGGGCCATTTCAACCGGATCAAACGCTAGCGCGCCGCGGCGACGAACCGCCCGGCGACATCCCCCGACAGGAAACTGACCCGGCCGCCGGCGATGGTGGCCGCCACGCGCTGCGTTTCCGCATCCAGAACGACCAGATCGGCGCGTTTGCCGGGTTGCAGCGACCCGCGGTCCCCGAGGCCAAGCACCCGCGCGGGCCCCGACGACACCAGCGCCCACGCGCCCGCCAGATCCATCAGCCCCGATTTCATCAACATCAGCGCCGCCCTGCGCGGGCTGGGATAGTGGTAATCCGACGCCAGCGCATCGCACAGCCCCATGGCGATCAGGTCCAGCGCGCTGACGTTGCCCTTGTGCGATCCGCCCCGCACCACGTTGGGCGAGCCCAGAATGACGTGATCGCCCGCGGCCTTGGCCGCCTCGGCCGCTTCGAGCGTTTCGGGAAATTCGGCGATATGCACGCCGCGCGCGCGGCAGTGGCAACGGGCCTCTGCCGTGGCGTCATCATGGCTGCCCAGACGCACGCCTTGTTGGGCCAACGCCGCGCACAGCGCATCAAGCGCAGTTGGCACCTCGGAGGTGCGGGCGTGCATGTCCTGCAGCATCTTCAGATGCGCCTCGGGGCTGCGACCAGCCTTGAGCGCCTGCCCGGTCAAACGCGGCGGGGTACGCCCCTGCGCCAGACGGTCATGGGGCAGATGATCGTTGAACACGACATAGGGCACCTGCCAGTCGGCGATGCGCCCCGGCAGGTCGGCATAGTCATCCAGCAGGTGGGTTTCGAACCGCAACTGCGGGATCAGGTCGGTGACCACGCTGCCCTTCACCGCCGCGATCGCGCGGAACACGTCGGCGGCGAACTCTGGGCCGCGTACGCCGCCCTCCCAGCTGTAGAACTGCGCCAGCACGGCGGTGGTGATGCCATTGGCTGCCAGTTCGGCCTCGGCGGCGCGGATGCCCTCGTCCATCTGCTTCATGGCCCCCCGGCGCGGGGCGATGTGACGCTCGAACCCGTCCCCGTGCAGGTCGATGATGCCCGGCAGGATCAGATAGCCGCTCAGATCAACGACCGGCGCACCGCTGCCCTCCTGGATCAAGCCGTCCGCGATTGAGAGATCGTTACCGACAAGTCCGCGATCAGGGTGCAGAACCTGCGCCCCGGAAAAGGTCAGTTCCAATGCGGTCATCGCGTGGGTTCCGAGGCGGGTTCGGCGCAGTCCTCTCCGATGCAGATCTCATCAATGATGTCCATCACACCGTCCAGCCAGGTTATGTTGGGATCGAACTCACCGAACTCGATGAAGTGCAAAGCCTGCGCCATGACCTGCGGGTTGTTCATCATGAACGTATGCGTCACCGGCAGCACGATGTGGTCGGTCATGCCCTGGACTTTGGTTTCTTCGACAGCGACCTTGCCGTCATCCGGTCCATCAACCAGCGACGAAAAGACCGGATTCAAGGAGTTCTCGCCTGCAATCACCCCCAGCTCGAAGTCGACCGGCGGCAGGCGACGCGGAATACCTTCGGGACCTGTACCCAGCTGCAGACCGGCGGGGCCGTTCAACAGACCGAACACTTCCCAATCGCCCAGTTCATCGACCAATTGGCTGCCTTGGTTGGGCGGGCCAAGCATGACGACGCGGCCCAGATTCTGCGGATGGTGATCCTGCAGCCAGTAGCGCAACAGGATACCCCCCATCGAATGCGCGACAACGTTGACGGTGTCATCTCCGCACGCCGCAAACGCCTCGGGTATGGTCCGGTCGGCCAGTTCCGGAATCGGAAGATCCGTCGAGCGATAACCCGGCCGCACAACGGTGTACCCGTGCACCTTGAACAACTGCTCCATGACCGAAAACGATGCTTCGGTCCGGGCAAGCCCATGCAGCAGGACAACGCATTTTGCCTGCGCGGCGATCGGCATCAGGAAAAGCAATATGAAAAACAGGATCCGCATGGCTGCCAGATAATCGCTAATCTTCAGAGAGGAAAGACCTAGCGCCGCCTCACGCGCATAACTGCCAATGCAATACCGCCCACAACCAACCCTGCCCCTGCCATCAGCCGCAGGCTCAGTTGCTCGCCGAGCAGCGCCACACCTGCAATGATCGCAATCACCGGGACGCTCAGCTGCACTACGGCTGCAACCGCAGGCGCCAACTGGGGTAGCAGGCGATACCACAGGGCGTACCCCAACCCCGAGGTTACGCCGCCAGATACGGCCGCCAGTCCCAAACCCGCCCAGGTCAAGTTCCACGCCGGAGCGGCGGCGATCAAAATGCCAGCGGTCACCGGCAGGGCCACCACAAAGTTCGAGGCCGTTCCCGCCAGCGCATCGGGCTCGGACCGACCAGCAATCGAATACGCAGCCCACCCGACCCCTGCGGCGGCCATCAAGGCTGCTCCGGTCGGGTCTACACGTGCCTCGGCGCTTGGCCACAGAACCCACGCCAATCCGGCCGTTGCAATTGCGGCCCCGGCCACCTGTCGAAAAGTCGGGATCGCCCCGGTCAGGGTGCCGGCCAGAAACATCGAAATCTGGACCACCGCAAACAGGATCAAGGCGCCCAACCCCGCATCAAGTGACAGATAGGCCACCGAGAACCCGACCATGTACAGCGACAAGGACCCTGCTCCGATCACTCGGCGCCTGTCGAACACCCGCAGGGTGCCACCCCGCGACACGACCAATGTGCAAAGGACCAGCGCACCACAGAGCACACGAACAACGGCAAAACTCGCCGGGTCGCTGGCTCCGCTCTCCACGGCCAAGCGGTTCAGGATGGAATTGGCCGCAAAGGCGCACATCGTCAGGGCGGTCAGAAGAAACAGCTGCATGCCCAACCAATATCGTGTCTGCACACAATGGACACCCGCTTTCCTGCGCTTCCGCGTGACCGGCTGCGGCGATCCCCAGAATTGCAAGCAGCGCCGGCCGAAACCCCGCGGACTACTGAAATAATCCAAAACGGGGCCGCCCGAAGGCGACCCCGCTGAAATTTTCGGTAAGACTCTCCCTTGCGGGTTGTCTGAATTCGCTGACGCGAACCCGGACAGTCTTACATCATGCCGCCCATGCCGCCCATGTCGGGCATACCAGCACCGGCGCCTGCACCTTCCTTGGCGGGCTTGTCGGCAACCATGGCTTCGGTGGTGATCAGCAGACCTGCAACCGAGGCTGCGTCTTCCAGAGCGGTACGCACCACTTTGGCCGGGTCGATCACGCCGAACTTGAACATGTCGCCATATTCTTCGGTCTGAGCGTTGAAGCCGAAGGCGGTGTCCGAGGACTCGCGCACCTTGCCGGCAACGACGGCGCCGTCGACACCTGCGTTTTCAGCAATCTGACGCAGCGGCGCTTCGATGGCCTTGCGAACGATGTTGATGCCTGCGTCCTGATCGGCGTTGACACCTTTCAGATCGGCCAGGGCCTTGCCGGCCTGAACCAGGGCAACACCGCCACCCACGACGACACCTTCCTGAACGGCGGCGCGCGTTGCGTTCAGAGCGTCGTCCACACGGTCCTTGCGCTCCTTCACTTCAACTTCGGTCATGCCACCGACGCGGATAACGGCAACACCGCCTGCCAGTTTGGCAACGCGCTCTTGCAGCTTCTCACGGTCGTAGTCGCTGGTGGTTTCTTCGATCTGGGTACGGATCTGGGCAACGCGTGCTTCGATCTCGGCCTTCTCGCCAGCACCGTCGACGATGGTGGTTTCGTCCTTGGTGATCGACACTTTCTTGGCGGTGCCAAGCATGTCCATGGTGACGTTTTCCAGCTTCATGCCCAGGTCTTCGCTGATGACCTGACCGCCGGTCAGGATTGCGATGTCCTGCAGCATTGCCTTGCGGCGATCGCCGAAGCCCGGAGCCTTGACGGCAGCGATCTTCAGACCACCGCGCAGCTTGTTGACAACCAGAGTTGCCAGCGCTTCGCCTTCAACGTCCTCGGCGATGATCAGCAGCGGTTTCTGCGACTGGATCACCTGCTCGAGCAGCGGAACCATCGGCTGCAGCGACGAGAGTTTTTTCTCGTGCAGCAGGATCATGCAGTCTTCCAGCTCGGCGACCATCTTGTCAGCGTTGGTGACGAAGTAGGGCGACAGGTAGCCACGGTCGAACTGCATACCTTCGACGACGTCGGTCTCGGTTTCCAGACCTTTGTTCTCTTCGACGGTGATGACGCCTTCGTTGCCGACCTTCTGCATCGCGTCTGCGATCTGGCGGCCGATTTCAGCTTCGCCGTTAGCCGAGATGGTACCAACCTGCGCGACTTCGTCGCTGTCTTTGACTTCGCGGGCAGCGTTCTTGATTTCTTCGACGACTTTGGCGGTTGCCATGTCGATGCCGCGCTTCAGGTCCATCGGGTTCAGGCCGGCAGCAACCTGCTTGAGGCCTTCCTTGACGATGGCCTGAGCCAGAACGGTCGCGGTGGTGGTGCCGTCACCGGCTTCGTCATTGGTGCGGCTGGCGACTTCTTTCACCATTTGCGCGCCCATGTTCTCGAACTTGTCTTCCAGTTCGATTTCCTTGGCGACCGAAACACCGTCTTTGGTGATGCGCGGCGCGCCGAAGGATTTGTCCAGAACCACGTTGCGGCCTTTGGGGCCGAGGGTCACCTTCACAGCATCCGCCAGGATGTTCACACCCTTCAGCATGCGGTTGCGGGCATCGGTGTCGAACTTGACGTCCTTTGCAGACATGTCTTTTTCTCCTCGAGAAATGTGTTTGAAATGACGATCAGAGCAAGCGCGTGCGCGTTACTCGATGATCCCCATGATGTCGCTTTCTTTCATCATCAGCAGCTCTTCGCCGTCGACGTGGACCTCGGTGCCGGACCATTTGCCGAACAGGATCTTGTCGCCGGGCTTCACAGCCATCGCGATCAGTTCGCCGCTGTCTTTCCGCGCGCCTTCGCCGGTTGCAACGACTTCGCCTTCGCTGGGCTTTTCTTTTGCGCTGTCGGGAATGATCAGGCCGCCTGCGGTTTTCTCTTCGCTTTCGGTACGGCGAACCAGCACGCGGTCATGAAGCGGTTTCAATGCCATCTTTGCAGCTCCTTGGGCTCAAAGGTTGTTTTCCTCCCCCCGCGGTCTTGCGGGGCGTTAGCACTCAGCTTGGTCGAGTGCTAACGACGCATAGCTAGGGGGTGATTTCCGGCGAGTCAACAATCGGTGATGAATTTTTTCGCGCGCAGCCTGAGGCCGGCCTGGTCAGGTCGGGTCTTCCCAGCTGTAAGCCCAATGCTTCAGACCTTCGGACCCGGAAGGCGACAGTTCATAGACGCCCTTTGCCACCTTTTCGAACCAGCCATAATGGTTTTCGCGCATGAGGCGCGTCGCGGCCGCAACGCCGGTGGCACTGGCGACCTCAGCACCTTTGGTCGCCCCGTGTTCGGCCAGATGCGCGGCACATTTCAGGGCATCCTGCCGATAGGCAGTTACGATTCCGTGCCGGGTTGCCCCACCTGAGTTCGGGTCCCCTTCCAGCCGCTCGAACTCGCGCAACAGTCGCGCAGCTTTGGCCTTGTTCTTTCGCGGCGCATAGTGTCCAGGGTCACAATGGACTTCGACCCGCCCATCCGCACGAACGGTGATCAAACCCAGCCCCAACCGACGACACAGGGACAGGTTGTCCCGCAGCGCCCGGCGCGCCGACCGGCCGGTGGGCTTGCAGACGGCCACATAGACCTGATCCGATACCTTCAACCGGGTCACGGCCTGATGGAACAAGGCCAGCGAAAATCTCAGCTTCAATTCAACGATCACTGGATCACAACCGGGCTTGACGGCCACGATGTCGGCGGCGCCCACCTCTCCTTTCACGGAGTACCCTTGCCGCTGCAATAGCGCCTTGATCGGAGGATAGAGATCCTGTTCGCGGTTCATGACGCCATGCTATGGTTTTTTCCGAGAAACGCCATACGGATACACGGCTTGCGCGCGGTAGGCGGGCGTGGCTATCTGTTCCCAGGTTCTTTCAGCCACAATCGGAATGGTCTTTATGCGCGTGTTTCTTTTTGCCCTGCTTGCTGCTCTGCATCCAATTGTGGCCAATGCCGCCTGTGACGGGCGCGATTTGCGGCAAGACATGACGCCTGAGGCCCGGGCCGAGTTGAACGCGGCCACCAGTCAGATGGCATATCCTGAAGGCAATCACTGGATTGCACAGAAGGACAACACTGTTTTGCATCTGATTGGCACATTGCACGTCAACGATCCGCGAATGGGCCCGGTGGTCGACCGGTTGGCGCCGACATTGAGCGAAGCCGACGCGTTTTACTTCGAGATCACCCAATCCGACATGTCCGCTTTCGAACAAGACCTGGCCAAGGATTTCAGCCCGGTTCTGATCAACTCGGGACCAACTCTGATCGATCTGATGAGCGAAGAGGACTGGGCCGTGATTTCCAAGGCGCTTTCGGCACGCGGCATTCCCGGTTGGATGGCCGCGAAACTGCGCCCTTGGTTCCTGTCGATGATGCTGGGTATGCCACCCTGCATGCTCCAGGTGCCAGATGCAGACCGGGGAATGGATGCGCGCCTGACCGAACTGGCCGAAGCTGACGGCAAACCGCAATACTCTCTGGAACAGATCGACGACCTGATCGCGATCTTCGACAGCCACACGCTTGAAGAGCAGGTGCAGTCTTTGGTGCGCATGGTCGATGCCTTTGACGCCGGCGATGACCACATGGTGACGATGGCCACCGCATATTTCGAGGAGAAGCACGCAGAAATCCTGCAATTCGCAAAGATATATGGGCGCGAGGCTTCGGGCCTGGCGCCTGACGTGTTTGCACAGGAATGGGCCGCATTCGAGGACCAGCTTCTGGTTCAACGCAACGACAACTGGATGGAAACGATCCTGGCCATAGAAAACCAGACGGCGGTGATCGCGGTTGGTGCCGGTCATCTGGGTGGAGACCATGGTCTATTGCAACAGCTGGAACGCGCCGGATATCAACTGACCCGCGCACAGTTCTGAGCGGTCAGCGCTTCTGTCAGACCAACCGTCGCAGCCTTGTTTCTGCCGGGTGACAACGCCAATGGACCACCCTATAAGGCGCGCAAACTCCTTATGTGCAGGAAACAGACATGACCACCCAAGTATTTGGCCACAAATCTCCCGACACCGACTCGACCGGATCGCCGATCCTGTGGGCCTGGTATCTGAACGAAGTCAAAGGCGAAAAGGCCGAGGCCGTCCTGCTGGGCGAACCCAACACCGAAGCTGCCTTCATGCTGCAGCGCTGGGACCTGCCCAAGCCGCGCATCATCGAGGATGTCGAGACCGATGCGCCCGTCGTCATCGTTGACACAAACAACCCGGCCGAATTGCCGGCCAATATCAACAACGCCGACATCCGCGCCATCATCGACCACCACAAGCTGGTCGGCGGGCTGGAGACCAAAGGCCCGATCGACATCACCGTGCGCCCGCTGGCCTGCACGGCGACCATCATGATCGACCTGATGGGCGACGACGCCGCCAAGATGCCCGAGGCTGTCAAGGGCGCGGCCCTGACCTGCATCCTGTCGGACACGCTGGAGTTCCGCTCGCCCACGACCACCGCGCATGACCGCGAAGTAGCCGAGAAGCTGGCCGCCGAGCTGGGGCTGGATGTTTCGGCCTATGCTGCCGACATGTTCGCCGCGAAATCGGACGTATCGTCTTTCTCGGACGCCGAACTGATCCGCATGGACAGCAAGGAATACGAGGTCGACGGTACCAAGTTCCGCGTGTCCGTTCTGGAAACCACCGCGCCGGGCGTGGTGCTTGACCGCAAGGATAGCTTGGCCCAGTCGATGGTCGAGGTGGCCAAGGAAGACAGTGTGGACCAGGTGCTGCTGTTCGTCGTCGACATCCTAAACGAAGAGGCCACCCTGTTGGTGCCGAACGACCTGGTCAAATCGGTTGCCGAGAAAAGCTTTGGCGCTTCGGTGTCCGGCGACACGGTTGTTCTGCCGGGCATCATGAGCCGCAAGAAGCAGATCATTCCGAACCTCAAGGTCTGATCCCGCTCACAGTTCAGCGAAAGGCGCCCTCACCGGGCGCCTTTTTTGTTTGCGCGTCGAAAGGTTTGCCGGATGGCAAATCGTTGCTAGGCTAGACGCAGGGACAGGGTGGATCAGGACACGGTGGTCACACGGAAATACAGCACGACACGCAGCATTCTGCTGTTCGAAGGCGGCGACAGGCTTGCCTATTGGCGGCGCTTTGCCATGCTGCTGACCCTTTCGGTGATGATCGCAACCATGGGACTGCTGCGCAACTCTGGCGCCGTGGTCATTGCCGCGATGCTGGTCGCGCCGCTGATGACACCCATTCTGGGCATTGCGGCCGCGATGGTCATGGGCTGGCTGAAACGCGCTTTCGTTCTGACCCTGACGGTCTGCATTGCGGCGGTTCTGTGCGTTATGATGGCCTGGATCCTGGTTTATCTTGCCGATGTCCCGCGCGGCATCCTGATCCCCGATCAGGTCTTGGCCCGCACCGACCCGGGCACCGAAGATCTGATCGTGGCGCTCGCGGCCGGCGTGGCCGGCGCATACGTTCAGATCAACAAGGCCGAACTGAGCCTGCTGCCCGGCGCCGCCATCGGCGTGTCTCTGGTTCCGCCATTATCCGCGTCCGGGATCCTGCTGTATTTCGGGGAACCCGCCGACGCCTACGAGGCGGGTCTTTTGTTCGCGACCAACCTTGGCGCGATCGTTCTGTCGGCCTGCGCGGTCTATATCGTCTATGCCGCAAGGTCGGTTGCATTCGGCAAGGGCCGGCGCAAGCTCAACTTTACTGCCGGTGTGGTCATAACCATGGCGTTCCTGGCCCTCGTCGTGGTCCAGTTGGGAAAATCGACCTACAACCGTTACCTGGAAACCCGTACCGAGGCCGAGGTTGCGCAGGCGATCCGCGACTGGGCGGACCCGGTATCGGTCGAGATCATCCGCATCGACGTGAATGCCAAGCGCAAACGGGCCGAGGTCTGGGTGATCGTAGATCTGCCGCCCGAGGCGCAATTCAAGGTCTCGTCCGTTGCCGGGCTGTTGCCCGAGAGCCTACGGGAAACGTCACTGGTGGACGTTCTGCAGGATGAACTTGGCCCCGGCTATCTCGCCGTCATCCGGTACCAGACCCGCATCGGCGCGCAGGTCATTCTTGGCACCGAAACCGTGCAACAGGCCCCGGATGTCGAAAAGTTGAGCGACGAGGAATGATGGCCAGCACCCGGCTACCTCTGGTCAAGCGGGGCCAGCTTTGCCATAGGTGGCGCAACGCCGTTTCAACAGCCCGAGGCCCGCATGACCCAGATCATCTCCGCGCTTGACCAGATTTCCGACCGTTACAAGGCGCTGTTCGTGGATCTTTGGGGCTGCGTCCACAACGGCATCACCGCCTACCCCGAAGCTGTTGCCGCGTTGAAGGCCTATCGCGACCGGGGCGGCAAAGTGGTGTTGGTGACGAACTCTCCGAAGCCGCGTGCCGGGGTTGCAGAGCAGTTAAAACAGTTCAACGTCCCCGCGGACTGCTACGACACCATCGCGACCAGTGGTGACTCGGCCCGGTCCGCCATGTTCCGCGGGGCCGTGGGCGAGAAAGTCTATTTCATGGGTGAGTGGGAGCGCGACGCCGGCTTCTTCGAGCCGCTGAAAATCCTGGAACATCCGATCCACATCGAACGCGTGCCGCTGGACCAGGCCGAGGGGATCGTCTGCTGTGGCCCGTTCGACCCGATGGCCGACCCGGCCGTGAACCGCCCGGACTTCCTGTATGCCAAGCAGAAAGGCCTGAAGTTGTTGTGCGCCAATCCCGATATCGTGGTCGATCGGGGCGAAGTTCGGGAATGGTGCGCCGGTGCGCTGGCCAAGCTTTATTCCGAAATGGGCGGCGAGAGCCTGTATTTCGGCAAACCACACCCGCCCATTTATGATCTGGCCCGGCGTCGCCTGCATGCGCTGGGAACGGACGTGCCGGATGACGAGATTCTGGCCATCGGCGACGGTCCGCATACCGACATAGCCGGCGGCATGGGAGAGGGAATTGATTCCCTGTTCATCAGCGGCGGTCTGGCCGCATCGGAAACAAAAACGTCGCACCAGCCGGATCCGAATGCTTTAAGCGATTATATTTCCAAGGAAAATATCAACCCAACCTACACGATCGGTCGTCTGCGCTAGGCAGAAAACGCTTGATTTTCTGCAGTTGCGAAGTAATAAAGTTGCCAATCTTGGGTCTTTGGTGATTTTTTGTTGCCGGGCCGATGCATAGTGAGGGCAACATGTTGGACAATCTTCCACGCGGAACGATCTGTATCGAAGACATCGAAAT
>NZ_JBXWSK010000085.1:0-13973 GCF_059613385.1 Ruegeria sp. BHSA162 | reverse complement strand
AGGTTATCACGGGCATTCTGAAGCCAAAACTTCCCATCCATCGGACAGGGGAGCGGAGTGATCAGCCTTGGCGCCTGTCCTTTGGCGGATACATCGAGCCAGGGTGCATACACCTTCCAACCTGGGTCAGAGTTTTCTGACCTTCTGCCTCAAACCCGGTTGGGACAAATCCCGCCGGGTTTGTTGCTATCTTGGGGGGTAGAAACCCAAGTAGCTACAGTGCTTTCATATAGTCTCGGGGGCTTACGCCAGCCCATCGGCGGAAGGCCGTTGAAAACGCCGCATGATCTCCATAGCCAAGGTAGAAAGCGATTTCTGAAATGCTGAGACCATCGGCCAGATAGGTCTTGGCGAGGTCGAACCGAAGATCCTCAACCACCTCGCGAAAGCTGGTGTTTTCTGTACCGAGTTGGCGGGTCACCGTGCGTCGACTCAAACCAAGTTCCACAGCAACCTCGTCAGCTGACAGAACATGACCGGGGAGACGCTCGATGATGAGTTTTTCGATCCGGGCGCGAAGGCTGTCCATCCCATATAGGATTTCTATTGCGGTTTCCTATCAGCGGCTACTCTATTGCGTTTTGAAATGTTGCGGTAAGCCGTTTGTTCAAACCGTGATGAGGTTCGGCTGAAGAACCGTAGTGCAACTCAGCCAAAGCAGCGATGTCATTGAAAATGACTACGGAGCCGCCTTCTTCATTCGCGTAAACCAATAGTTTTTGGCAAAATGCATCCAAACCAATTGCCGGAAAGCCCGCCATAGCCACGCCACCGGGTGCTGGTCCGCCGAACAGTAAAAGTACCGCCTCCGGCAGGTCCACCCCCAGTTGGGACGCTTCGGTCGCAAAATCGATTTCACCGAACCAGACAGTATCGTCCTGCCCCATGACAGCTGTCCTGAGACGTTCGACTGCCTCTGGTACGCTGAGCAGAGTTTGCAGTTCGATGATCCCGTAGTCGGCAAACAATCCGTTGGTCGGCGCTGGTGTCGCATCCAAGTCGTTTAGAACTTCGAGCATCTTGCTCTGAAACGCACTCAATGAAGAAGCGTCCGTGAGCCCATGCCGGACTTTGAGAAATTGAGAGTCTGTGTAGGCGATCTGTGGACTACCATCCTGATCGAAGGAAAGAACGCGAAAAGGAAGGTCCAGACCTGCTCGCACGTTCTCTTTCAGAATGGGCGTGTTTATCTCTGGATCAGAGAAAAGGAGCACACGAGACGCTGGCATTTCTACTCCTTCGACTTTGGCCAGTCGCGCGTGATCTATCGATGCGATTGGCGTAGCTCCCGCTTCTTCAACGGCAGTCTCAAGCACTAAGAAGTTTTCGTCCACCGCACTCTGGGCAGATGACGATTGTGCAAGAACCGATGTCGAAATTGATGAAGTTGCAATCATGGAGAGAACAAAGAAAAACCACAGCATCTTATCACTTCCTGTTTCATCGTGCTTTTTTCAGTGAAACCGCCGCCAGAGCTGCAAAAGCTATCTCGGCCGCAAGATAAAAGAGAAGTATCCCGTTCGGAACTCCATCGATAAGAATGCTTAGTATGCGTCCAACGGCCAGTCCCGACATAAACAAAAAAAGAACCCAAAGCGCCGGTCGTTGTAGATCTGGTTTCACCACGGCCGCTAACCAAAACAAAGCGTTTGCCAGGTAAAGTCCCATAATCGCACGGAAGACATGCGTCTGGTTCGTTCCTTCCACCGAAAATCCCAGCAAAACTGGGATCGAACTGCTTGGCATCAGACCGTATGATAACGCGATTGGCATGAGACCGACGGCAGCAAGCAGAAGGACCAATCTAGCACTCATGGAGGACTCCTTCTCGTAGAGGTTTCGCTTTTTTGCGAAATTCCTAGTCGGTTTTTTGGGGCATCCGAAGTTCCGAACCGGATGCCCACGCTGCGGTGAGAAAGGCGAATTGCAAGCCTCGCTTCTTCTACTGAGAGATGCCGCCTTCGGTTGATGTCTGTTCTTCAACATGGTCTTGATTGGCTACCGGCTTCCCCCGCGGAGGGAACTCCTCGAAGGTAGCGAGATGCGCCTGCACTAGTCGGGCGGCTGGACCGAATGCCCACATTTTCTCGCCCATCCAGCGGACGTACATCCCGCTTTCCTCCGCAGCTTTCTCGTAAGGATCGCGGCGAAGGTTGAAAAGCAGCGGGGCGACCAACTCTTCCTTCGGGCCTGACCAGCCGTGGTTTTGAACGACAAAGTGCGCTTTCCAATCGTTGTAGCGTACGGCTTGGAGATCCGTACCCTGATAATAAATCAGCTCGCGGCGATTGCTCTCTGCATCCTCACCCGTCAGGTAAGATAGTTGATTGTAGCCATCGAGGTGTACTTTGTACCCTTCATAACCCTCTAAGAGTTTTTCTCTTAGGTCTGTGGGGCCTCCCGCCGCGGCTACAAGTGTTGGCATCCAATCCATGCCGCTGAAGATACCGTTCAAAACCTGTCCTTCAGGGATTTTGCCAGGCCAGCGAATAATCGCAGGAACCCTAAAGCCACCTTCCCAGGTAGTACCCTTTTCCCCATGAAACGGTGTCGTACCTCCATCGGGCCACGTCAGTGTTTCCGGGCCATTGTCGGCGGTGAACATCACTATGGTATTATCGGCAACTCCCAGATCCTCAAGGTGGCTGAGAACGTTACCAACGTTGTTGTCCAACTCCTTCATGACAACATCCTGAAGTCCGCGCCCATTGCCCAACATATCTTCGTATTCGGGGCTGAGGTGAGTCCAGACGTGTGCACGGGCTGGAGCCATCCAGACAAAAAACGGAGTGTCCGACTCTACTGCACGAGAAATGAAGTCCTTCGTGTAAGATGTCACTTCGTCATCCAAAGTCTTTTGGCGCTCAGGAGGCGCAGGCCCGTCATCAATAATGCGCTGCTTCCCGACTTTTCCAAATCGCGGGTCGACTGTTTCGTCTACTTCCTCTGTTGCAAATGAATGAATGATGTTGCGAGGCGCAAATTGCGCGTTGAATTCTGGGTCGTCTGGCCAATCCGGATCAGACGTATATTCCATAGCATTCAGGTGGTAGAGCCAACCCCAATACTCGTCGAAACCTTTTGTAGTCGGTAGGAACTCATTGAGGTCGCCTAGGTGGTTTTTTCCAAACTGCCCCGTCGTATACCCCAACTTTTTCAGGAACATCGGAAGCGTTGGGTCATCTGGGTTTAAACCTATCGGATCACCCGGCAGTCCAACCGTGTGCATACCAGTCCGTATTGGCAATTGTCCGGTCATGAAAGCTGATCGACCGGCAGTACAACTTGGCTCGGCATAATAATCTGTGAGACGAGCACCCTCTGACGAGAGACGATCCAAGTTCGGCGTCTCGATGCTTTTGACACCTCCATGGTAAACGCCGACGCTCGCCCAACCTACGTCATCTGCCATGATGACAAGAATGTTGGGCGGGGTATGTTCGTCGGCCCAAGCTCCAGTGAAAGCAAAGCAGACGGCACCCGTTACTGAGATAAGCTTGTTCATTAAGACCTCCCGGCTTGGTACTTCTTTCCAACCATAGAAAAAACATCGGCTTAGAGGAACGGTCTGATTTGTTAGCTTTTTGGGCTCAGCACCTTGGTGCAAGAAATTTCTTCGGCCGCAAAGTCCGCATCTCAGAGGGTGCAAAGCTCATAGTGAAGGTCCGCTTCGGGCTGATACCAGTAACTCCGCTGAAGTGACATTCGTATCCTCAACGATTGAACCAAGCCGTCGTGTTGTAGAGCTATTTGTCCACAAAAACTTGATCAACCATTTGAAGCTTGACTTAACAGCGCATCGCGCCATCCGATAACTGATGCTACGTAACTTGTTCCTGACAATTGTCGCAATTGCCTCTCTCTTGGCAACTCCTGTCGCGTCTGAGAAAATTGAAGTCGATCTGGAACTGGCCCTTCTTGTCGATGTTTCAAGGTCGATGACTGAGCGAGAACTCGAGATTCAGCGGCAGGGTTACGCCGCAGCCTTGATGTCGGATGAAGTCTTCGCCGCTGTTCAGTCGGGCCCTTTGCAACGGGTGGCTTTGACATACGTCGAGTGGGCGGGAACACAAGACGTTATTGTTGACTGGATGCTGTTAGAAACGCGCGCTGATCTGAATGAGTTTGCGGGTGTTCTGACCACGCGTTTCGATCCCGCCTTGCGCCGCACTTCAATCTCTGAGGCCCTGATCTTCGGTGCAAGGATGATCGAAGGGAACAAATTCGAAGGTCTGCGTAAAGTTATCGACGTATCTGGCGACGGGCCTAACAATCAGGGTCGCCCGGTTTTGCAAGCCCGTGAGGCAGTATTGTCGAAGTCGATCACCATAAATGGGTTACCGCTGATGACCCGTGAAGGTATGGGGAGTCAGTGGCACCTCGACGATCTTGATGTCTACTATCAGAACTGTGTGACGGGCGGACCTGGTTCATTCGTAATCCCGGTGCTTGACTGGCAAGGCTTTAAAGAGGCCGTACGACGAAAATTGGTTCTGGAAATTGGGTCAGCGCCAGCAATAGGAGAGGCTATGAAGGCGCAATACATCGCACCCTCAGACTATGACTGCCTGATTGGCGAGAAGATCTGGGAACGGAACCAACAAATCTGGAGCGAACCCTAGACGCGGCCTTTGCATCAACCACCCGAGGTTCGATACAAAAAGTCAGCAGCAATTTTCTGAGGAAAACTAGCGTTCTGTGCTTTCAATAGAAATGCACAGATGGTGGCAAATCTTCAACACAGTGTGAGTAGACAAACTTATTGACATCGATTTGCACGAGCCGAGTGAAATTTGCACGCTTATGGGTAATTCGCATTCAGAGATTTAGTGGCTGGGGTGGTAGGATTCGAACCTACGATACACGGTACCAAAAACCGCTGCCTTACCACTTGGCTACACCCCAACGGTGAGCGGCTATCTACGATTGTTGGTGACGGTGTTCAAGTGCTTTCCCGCAAAAAATCGAGACCCGCGAAAATTTTTTTGCGGGCGATCTACTTGGTCTCCAACAGCACCGCTCCGGTTCGGTTTCCGGCCTCGACCGCGCGGTGTGCGTCGGCGCAGTCTTCCATCGAATAGACCTTTTGGATCGGGCAGTTCAGCGCGCCGTCGGTCAGCGCTTTGTGAAGGTTCGCGACCGCCTCGTCGCGCAGATCGGTCGGCAGCAGATACACCAGAACCATTTCCAACGTCACCGATTTGAACATGAGCGGATAAAACGGAAGCGTCGGCGTCATATTCTGCGCCGAGCCATACGCATTGATTCTGCCGCTTTCGGCGATAACTGCAACGTTGGTTTCGACGTTTTGGCCAAACTCCACATCGACGATGCGATCGACCGGAAGCCCTTGATTGGCGTCCAGGATCTGTGTGGGCAAATCGGGCGCCGTGTAATCCAGTACCGCATCGGCTCCGGCCTTTGTCACACGTTCGAAGTTGCGTGGACCGGCTGTTGCCATCACCTTTGCTCCGCCCCATTTGGCCAACTGGACGGCAAGGAATCCGACCGTTCCTGCACCGCCGTGAACAAGCAGGGTTTTACCCGATACCGGGCCTCCGGAAAACACGGTGTGGCTGGCGGTCAGGCCGGGAATGCCGAGGACGGCACCGGTTTGCAGCGCGACCGTGTCGGGCATGTGAACAGCCTGTTCCGAGGGCAGGGTGATTTGGGTTGCGGCCGTCCCGAACGCACGACCCCACTGGCCGTTCCAGATCCAGACCCTTTGACCCACCCGCGAGTCCGGAACCCCAGGCCCGACAGCCGAGATGACACCTGATCCGTCGCTGTGCGGCACAATCACCGGGAAAGGCGGTTTGGTGATCCCGGGCCGTGCCCCCGCACGTGCCTTCACGTCCGAAGGGTTCACTCCGGAATAGGCCAGCGCAACGGTCACTTCGCCCGGGCCCGGGGGTGTATCCGGTAGTTCTTGAATGGACAGAACATCGGCGGCGGGCCCAAATGTCTGGTAGGTGACGGCTTTCATGGCGGCTCCGGTTTGTCGCGTCGTGACGTTCACCCTATCGTCGCGGGCCAGGAATGCTAGCCTGTCAAAAAACCATGGGAGATCAGAGTATGAAGGCATTGCGCACACCGGACGAACGGTTCCAAAATCTGCCCGACTATGATTTCGCACCCAACTACCTTGAGGTGGATGATACTGAAGGCGGCGCGTTGCGGGTCCACTATCTGGACGAGGGGCCGCGCGCGGCAGCTCCAGTACTGATGATGCACGGCGAGCCCAGTTGGTCTTATCTGTACCGTCACATGATCCCGCCAGTCGCTGCCGCGGGTCACCGGGTCATCGCTCCGGACCTTGTGGGTTTCGGCAGATCCGACAAACCCGTCGACCGCAACGACTATACCTATGCACGGCATGTCTTCTGGATGGGTGAGGTTCTGCGTCAACTCGATCTGCGGGACATCACCCTGGTCTGTCAGGACTGGGGCGGATTGATCGGGTTGCGCCTGTGGGCCGAGATGCCAGACAGGTTCGCCCGGGTCGTTGTTGCCAACACGGCCTTGCCAACCGGGGACCAGCCCTTGGGCGAGGCGTTTGCCGCCTGGCGACAGTTCAGCCAGGAGGTGCCGGATTTCCGCGCCGGGCGCATCGTCTACGGCGGAACGGTTTCAAAGCTGACCGAGGCCGAGGTCGCCGCCTATGACGCGCCGTTCCCTGACGATCGTTACAAGGCCGGGGCGCGACAGTTTCCGATGTTGGTGCCTGACCGCCCCGACGATCCCGAGTCTGAACCGAACCGACAGGCTTGGAACGTTATCCGCGGTCTGCAAACTCCTGTCCTGACGGCTTTTGGCGCTGAGGACAGGGTCATGGCCGGGGTGAACGGGGTTTTTCAGAAACTTTGCCCTGGTGCGGCGGGACAGAACCATGTTGTGCTGCCGAAAGCCGGTCACTTCCTTCAGGAGGACGTGCCCCAGGAACTTGCGGAAACGGTTCTTGCCTTCATCCGTGAGACGGCCTGAGCAGGGGTCTCATTCCCGGATTTCGTCGGGCTCCACGCCCCAAAGATTGCTTTTGAGGGTCCAGCCGCGATAGCCACCGGCCGAAATGCGGCACCAATCCACCGTGCAGGTACCCAAGCGGGCCACGACGCCTGTTTCGAAATGAGCGTTGACCGGGGATTTGGGATCGGGGCTGGCGTAGACCGGCAGCATGTCCGATTCAATCAGAACCGTGCGGACACCTGACAACAAAGCGTAGTGGACCCATCCGCCGGCCCCGTCGCGATCCTGAACCTTGCGCCAGTTGCCATATTCGGCCGTCACCTGAAGTGGCATGCCGCGTCGCTTGAACACCCAGTCAACACGATGAGTCAGCGAAGGACCGCGGCGTACGTTCGCCTCGGCCGCCTTCATCGACACGTAGCGCGGCAAAGGCAGGTTCGTCACCTGCCCGCGTTTTTCCTGCGCGTGCGCGATTGCGCCTGTCAGGAACAGAAGCGTGATTAGAAATGCCAGAACTGGGCGTTTCGCCCTCAAGAAAGCACTCACTGCCTGCCCGCTGATTTGCCTGTCTGCCGTGTTTCAAAAAAGGTTGGAGCGATGCCCATGGGGTTCTTGTGCCCCGACTGATCCTGCGCCACGATGCCATGACGCGCATCGGAATGCAAAGCGGTAGGAGGGCTGAAGTGCCAAGAGAACGTCTGAGTGTTGTTGTAACGCGACGGTTGCCCGAAGTGGTCGAGACACGTCTGAGCGAGTTGTTCGACGTCCGTTTGCGGGACACCGACACACCGATGACGCGCGACGAGTTGGTCGAGGCGGTCAAACAGGCCGATGTGCTGGTTCCGACGATCACGGACACGATCGACGCGGGTGTTTTGGGCCAAGCCGGAGAGCGGCTGAGGCTGATTGCGAATTATGGCGCCGGTGTCGACCATATCGATGTCGCGACGGCCCGTCAGCGCGGCATCCTGGTCTCGAACACGCCGGGTGTTCTGACCGACGATACCGCCGACATGACGATGGCGCTGATCCTTGCCGTAACCCGTCGGATTCCCGAGGGTCTGTCGGTTATGCAAAAGGGGGACTGGACCGGCTGGGCGCCGACGGCATTCCTTGGCGGGCGGATAGGAGGCCGGCGTCTGGGCATTCTGGGTATGGGGCGGATCGGACAGGCCGTCGCGCGCCGCGCCCGGGCCTTCGGAATGCAGGTCCACTACCACAACCGCCGCCGGTTGCGTCCCGAAATAGAACAGGATCTTGAGGCGACCTTTTGGGAAAGCCTCGATCAGATGGTGGCGCGTATGGACGTGATCTCGATCAACTGCCCATCAACGCCGTCGTCATTTCATCTGATGAACGCGCGACGTCTAAAGCTGATGAAGCCGACGGCGGTCATCGTGAACACGTCGCGGGGCGAGGTGTTGGACGAAAACGCGTTGACGCGGATGATCCGGGCGGGCGAGATCGCCGGTGCCGGGCTGGACGTCTACGAGCACGGAACCGACGTGAATCCCCGACTTCGGCAGCTGCCGAATGTCGTGCTGCTGCCGCATATGGGGTCGGCGACGCTCGAGGGTCGCATCGAGATGGGCGAAAAGGTCATCATCAATATCAAGACGTTTGAAGACGGGCACCGGCCGCCTGATCAGGTCGTTCCCGCGATGCTGTAAGAACACGCCAAGGCATACGGGCTCCTGCTGTTTGCAAGGCAGAGCTTTGCCGTCTTTGGCGGTCGTCCCCGCACATGGTTGCGGGGCAGTACGGTGCCGTGCACTGTCAGAATCAGTATTTGGATAAGGAGGTTTATTATGTGCTCCAATTGGTTCCCTACTGTTGTGGCCTGCGCGCTGACCCTGGCGAGCCCAGTGTTTGCCCAGCAAACCGCCGATGAGGTCGCGCCCGAGGGTGCATCCGACGGTCAGGTTCAGGCCTTGACCGACGAGGTGATCGCCGCGCTGAAGGCCAAGGCCGACGGTGTGCCCGTCAAAGCTAAAACCTGGATGGTTGCGGCGGCCAACCCGCTTGCCGTCGAGGCGGGTGCCAAGATTCTGGCTGCCGGTGGAACGGCAGCGGATGCAATGGTCGCCGTTCAGGTTGTCTTGGGCCTGGTCGAACCGCAGTCCTCGGGTTTGGGCGGGGGTGCCTTTCTGGTCTGGTACGACGCGGCCAGCGGACGCCTGACCACCTTGGATGGGCGAGAAACCGCGCCGAGAGAGGCAAGCCCGACCCTGTTTCAAGACGAAAACGGCGAGCCGCTCAAATTCTTCGACGCGGTTGTTGGCGGGCTTTCGGTCGGGACACCCGGCACGCCTGCATTGTTGGAGGAAGCCCATCGGCGCTGGGGGCGTAGCCCCTGGCCCGGTCTGTTCGAGGATGGTATCCGATTGGCCGACGAGGGGTTTGTCGTTTCACCCCGGCTGGCGGGCTTGATTCAGGCCGACGCTGAACGTCTGGCACGCTTCCCGGACACGGCCAACTACTTCCTGCCGGGCGGCGAGCCGCTGGCCCAGGGTCAGCGCCTCACCAACCCAGACTATGCCGAAACCCTGCGCGTTCTGGCGTCCGAAGGGGCTGCAAGCTTTTACGGAGGAGAGATCGCGGCTGACATCGTGCGGACTGTCCGAAACGCTCCGGGTAACCCGGGGGTTCTGTCCGGAGTTGATCTGGCGTTGTATCAGGTGATTGAGCGCGAGCCGATCTGTGCCACCTATCGCAGCTATGAGGTCTGCGGGATGGGTCCGCCGTCCTCGGGCGCGCTGACGGTTGGGCAGATCCTTGGCATTCTCGACAATTACGATTTGGCGGGGATGGGTCCCGAAAGCGCCGAAGCGTGGCGGCTGATCGGCGATGCCTCGCGCCTGGCCTTCGCGGATCGCGGTCGCTACATGGCCGACAGTGATTTCATTCCGATGCCGACGCAGGGCCTGATCGATCCGGCCTATCTGGCCGAGCGTGCCGCGTTGCTGAATGACGCTGGGGCATTGACCGAGGTTGCGCCGGGAAATCCTGAGTTTGACCACGCGCTGAACTGGGCCGACGATGCTTCGATCGAACTGCCGTCGACGTCCCATATTTCGATCGTGGACGCCTATGGAAACGTGCTTTCGATGACCACGACAATCGAGAACGGTTTTGGTTCGCGTCTGATGACCAACGGCTTTCTGCTGAACAACGAACTGACCGACTTTTCCTTCCGGACCCACAGGGACGGGGTTCCGATTGCCAACCGGATCGAACCGGGCAAACGCCCCCGTTCCTCAATGAGCCCGACGATTGTCATGCAAGACGGGTCTCCGATTCTGGCGATCGGGTCTCCGGGTGGCAGCCGGATCATCGGTTATGTCGCAAAGTCTATCATTGCCTGGGCGGACTGGGGTATGGACGTCCAGCAGGCGGTCGCCCTTCCTCATCTGGTGAACCGTTTCGGGACCTATGATGTCGAGGTCGGCACAAGCGCCGAAGGCTTTGCGGACATGTTGGGCGAGCTGGGCTTTGAAGTGAACGCGCGGGATCTGACCTCGGGCCTTCATGCCATCGAAATCCGCGACGGTCTGCACGGCGGAGCCGATCCCCGTCGAGAAGGGATCGCACTGGGCGAGTGATCACGTCGGAGCGTATGGGTATTGCTCCTGTGGCGTGGGCCTTCTAGTCATTGTCTGGGCCTGCGCCACTGCGCCAAGGGAGGGTTGCCATGGTTGAAGCGACAGCATTGTTCCGCAATGCGGCGGGGATCGACACCGCCATCAGCATTCTGAAACAGCGGTTCGGGGACCGGTTGCAGACCGGCGCTTCGGTCCGCGAGCAGCACGGGCACACCACGACCTGGATTGAAAACCAAAGCCCGGACGCGGTGGTCTTTCCCAATTCGACCGAAGAGGTCTCGGACATCGTCAAGACCTGTGCGGCGCACAAGGTTCCCGTGATCCCTTTCGGCACCGGAACGTCGCTGGAAGGCCACGTGAACGCGCCGGCCGGCGGCGTTTGCATCGATCTTGGCCAGATGAACCGGGTCTTGGCCGTGAACGAAGGTGATCTGGATTGCGTCGTGCAGCCCGGGGTCACCCGCGAGGATTTGAATACCCATCTGCGCGACAAGGGGCTGTTCTTTCCGATTGATCCCGGAGCCAATGCCTCATTGGGCGGGATGGCGGCGACCCGAGCGTCGGGTACCAATGCGGTTCGCTATGGAACGATGAAGGACAATGTCCTGAGCCTCGAGGCGGTTATGCCCGATGGCAAAATTATCCGTACCGGTCACCGGGCCAAAAAATCTTCGGCCGGCTACGATCTCACCCGCTTGCTTGTCGGTGCCGAGGGCACGCTGGGCATCATTACCGAACTGACTCTGAAACTGCACGGCATCCCCGAGGCGATTACCTCGGCCCGGTGTTCTTTCCCGACGGTGGATGCGGCCTGTCAGGCCGTGATGACGACCATTCAATTCGGCGTTCCGGTTGCCCGGATCGAACTGCTGGACGCGATGTCGGTCAAGGCGGCCAACGCGTATTCCGGGCTGAAGCTGCCGGAAACGCCGTTGCTTCTGCTCGAGTTTCATGGCTCGGAGGCCGGCGCAGCGGAGCAGGCCGAAACCTTTGGCGAAATCGCCGAGGATTTTGGCGGCACCGGCTTTGTCGCTACGGCCAGCACGGAAGAAAGGTCCAAGCTCTGGCAGGCGCGGCACGACATGTATTGGGCGTCCCTCCAGCTTCGGCCCGGAGCGCGTGGAATCTCGACGGATGTCTGCGTCCCGATCTCGCGCTTGGCCGAATGCGTCACCATGGCTCAGGACAAGGCAGCCGAGTTGGATCTGCTGGCCCCGGTCGTCGGTCATGTCGGGGACGGAAACTTCCACACGCTGGTGCTGATAGACATGGACGATGCCGACGAAGTGGCGCGGGCCAGTCAGTTTGTCGGATGGCTCAATGATCTGGCGATCTCGATGGACGGGACCTGCACGGGTGAGCATGGAATCGGGCAGGGCAAGAAACCGTATCTGGTCCGGGAACTTGGGGATGCGACCCGGTACATGGCGGCGATCAAGGCCGCGCTGGATCCTGACAACATCATGAACCCCGGCAAGATCGTCTGACCAGGCCGGGAAAGCGCACGCAACCATCGGCTGTTGGTGCGTGCCTGTTCGCGGATTCGCGTCCCAACTTGTACGGCAGGTCGGTTTTGCACTGTTTTGCGTCGGATGGACTTGGCGCTGATTGGTCTCGTTCGGCATAAACCTTGCCAAACAGACTCAATCCGGAGAGCGGGCGTATGAAAACCCAAGTCAAAGCACTGGTCGTCGGCGGCGGCGCCGTTGGGACCTCGATAGCCTATCACCTGGCCAAGGCGGGCTGGGATGATGTCATGCTGATCGAGAGGGACGAGTTGACCTCCGGTTCGACCTGGCACGCCGCGGGTTTGCTTCCGCTGTTCAACATGTCCTATGCGACGACCCATATCCACAAATACTCGGTGGATTTCTACAAGACGCTGGAAGAGGAAACCGGCCTGAACGCCGGGTTTGCGGTGGTCGGAAACCTGCGCATGGCGCAGACGCAGGACCGCATGGATGAGTTCATGCTCTATGCCTCGACTGCCGAGACCTGCGACGTCAAATATGAATGGTTGACGCCCGAGCAGATCAAGGATCGCTGGCCGCTGATCGAAACCTCGGATCTGAAAGGCGCGCTCTACCATACCGAGGACGGTTACATCAATCCGGCCGACGTGACCCAGGCGATGGCCAAGGGTGCCCGTCAGCGCGGTGTCGAGATCGTGCGCAAGATGCAGGCCGATGCCTTCCATTGGAACGGAACCCATTGGGAAGTCACCTGCACCAAGATGGTCGAAAAGGGTGGCAACCTTGTCCCGAGTGACGAGCAGGTGGTCATCACCGCCGAGCACGTGGTGACCGCTTCGGGAAACCATGCCCAGCGTACCGCCAAGCTGCTTGGCATCAAGATGCCCGCGATCCCGGTCGAGCATACCTTCATTGTCATGGACAAGGATCCGGAACTGGTGAAATGGCGTGAAGCCGGCAATCCGGAACACCCGGTCGTGCGCGACGCCGACAACGAATCCTACGCACGCGAAGAGCGCGGCGGCTGGATCCTCGGCATCTACGAGCACGGTGCCCCGGCACGTTTCGAATACGGTGTGCCCGACAGTTTCCGCGCTGATCTATTCCCTCTGGATCTCGACCGGATCGCCGATCAGTACATGGCTATGGCCGAGCGTGTCCCGTCCTGTGCCGAGTCCGGCCTGAAGGACGATTTCAACGGTCCCATCTGCTATACGCCTGATGGCAACCCGCTGGTCGGCCCGGCGCCGGGCCTGCGCAATATGTGGCTGGCCGAAGGGTTCAGCTTTGGCATCACCGCCGCCGGCGGCACCGGCTATTATCTGGCGCAGATGATGGTCGATGGCGAAGCCGAGATCGACATGGCCTCGCTGGACCCCAAACGCTATTCGTCCAACTGGATGACCACCGAATTCGCCGCGCGCAAGAATGAAGAGTGCTACGAGCACGTTTACATTCTGCACCACCCGGACGAAGAGCGCGAGGCCTGCCGTCCGTTGCGCACCGTTCCGGCTTATGATCGTCAGAAAGCCCGTGGCGCGCAGTTTGGGTGGGTTAACGGTTGGGAACGCCCCAACTATTTTGGCCCGGTCGATGCCTCCGACAACTTCGACAAGGAAAGCCGCAGTTTCCGCCGTGGTGGATGGTGGCAGTATGCCGTCGAAGAAGCCAATGCGATCCGCAACGGTGTCGGCCTGATCGACGCGTCAGCCTTCACCAAGCATGTCGTCAAGGGCCCCGGCGCCACGCAGTTCCTCGACTGGTTCACCTGCAACAAGCTGCCCAAGGTCGGCCGCATCAACCTGACCTATGCGCTGACAGACCACGGCACCACCCGCACCGAATACACCATCGTGCGGCTGAAAGAGAACGAGTACTACCTCGTCTCGGCCGGTGCCTGGACCGAGTATGACGCCGACTTCCTGCGCAAGGC
>NZ_JBXWSK010000084.1:0-14124 GCF_059613385.1 Ruegeria sp. BHSA162 | reverse complement strand
ACGGCCTCCCATCTGCTTTTCGAAGCCTGCATTGAAAGGGGTGTCTACAAATCCTGGACATAGGGCATTGAAACGGATTGCATGGACAGCGTAGTCGGCTGCCATCTGCCGAACCATCGCAACAGCAGCGTGCTTTGTAGTCGCATACGGCACGCATTCGCTAAGGCGCACCAAAGCCGCTCAAATCTATCGAAAGACCGGCAACCTTCGTGCGATCCAGCTCCTGCTCGGACACACCAAGGTAGACAGCACGGTTCGATACCTTGGGGTCGAGCTCGAAGATGCGTTGGCAATCGCCGAGAAGATCGACATGTAAACGATCGGCGAACGGCATAAGATGCCGTTCGCTTTCTGAAACCAGACGGACAGCCAAGGCCTCGCCAACGACGGGTGAGAGCCCTTCCCGACCGATGCAGCTTTTGTCACGAACGGGCAGAATGCCGACTGAGCAGACATCCGACTAAATCGGTTGGAAGACGGTTCGGAACCCAAAATGACTGTAGGAATAGGCGGTTTCACATCGAGCCGCCCAATACTTTGTTAGTCCAGAGTGTTCTTGTAGATAACACCGTCTTTCATGATGACGTCGAAATTGTTCTCCGGATCGCTGACGAGGTCGAGGTTCTCCAGCGGGTTGCCGTCAACGAGGATCAAGTCGGCGTAGGCGCCTTCTTCGACCACGCCGAGCGGACCCATCGGATAGGGCGTGAGTTTCTGCCCGAGTTTCAGCAGTTCCGCGTTGTCGCAGGTCGCCATCTTGAGCGCCTCGTAGGGCGTGAACCATGTCTGCAACTTGGCAAGCTGTGCGCCCTGCCGCGCGGCCAGATCGGCGCTGAAGAGCGTGTCTGTGCCAAAGGCGATCTTGACGCCGAGTTCCTTTGCCGTGCGATAGACGAAATCGGTGCCGTCCGTAACGAACTTGTACTTCGCCTGTTGGAACGTGTTCAGGGTCGGGGCGTCCTCGTCGTCGAGGAAGGGCTGCATACTGAGCCAGACATCGTTTTCGACGAAGCGTTGCAGCGTCTCGCGCGTCGACATGTGCCCGTGCTCGATGCTTTTGACGCCTGCGTCGATGGAATGGTTCACCGCCTCGTCATTGATCGCGTGGGTCATGACGTAGGTGCCCCAGTTCTCCGCCGCCTCAACCGCCGCTTCCAGCTCCGCAAGCGTGAATTGCTTGGTGTGGATCGGGTCGTAGGACGAGGTTACACCGCCACCGGCCATCAGCTTGATCTGGGTCGCGCCCTGCATCAGGTTCTCGCGCACGCGCTTGAGAACGACCGGGATCCCGTCCGCTATGTAGAACATGTCGGAGGTTTCCATGGGATGCAGCTTGTCTGGCGTAGCAGGCACATCCTTGGTCTGGCGAAAATCCTGATGGCCGGCGGTCTGCGAGATGCCGGGACCGGCCGGGAATACCCTAGGGCCTTCGATGATCCCCTCATTGGTCGCACGGGCGATGTCGAACATCGGACCGCCGGCGTCGCGCACTGTGGTGAACCCGCGGTAGAGCGTGTCGCGCTGTGCGACCGAGGCCTGAAGGTTCCAGTAGCCCTCATTGGTTGCGGCGAGTTGGGCAATTGTTGCGGTCGCAAAAACGCCATGCCAATGCGCGTCGATCAGGCCGGGCATGAGTACGCGCCCGTTGGCGTCGATCACGGTGGCGAACTCTGGCGGTTCGAGATCTGGCCCGATACGCGAGATCAGTTGGCCCGCGATGAAGACGTCCTGACCTTCCAAGAGGTCGGGAGAACATCCTGTGAAGATCTTTGCGCCGCGTATGAGCACGGCATTGGGCGTCGTGTCAGAACCGCTATCTTGGGCGAACGCGCCGCTGGAACAACCAATTGCTGCCGTGCAGAGCAGAAATGTGAAAATCCGCACAATCATCTCCATCCAAAGCGAAGCGTCGTCCTCGCTCACTGTCGAAATATCTTTCAGAATGGCAATGCGACGTCCTCGCATCCTCCACGCAGGGCCGCATAGCTCGATCCAATGAGTACAGCACATCGCAGTCGCCTCGCAACGGTCAATCGACGCGGCATTCTCAGCCTCACGCGAGGTCGGAATGGATGATCGTATTCCGTCCCGAACTATGTCCTGAATACGTTGTTGCTCAAAGGCAGCTCTCTGTGCAATCCGATCCTCGATTCAGAAGCAAGAAGCGTCCGGAATGCGCAGATAGCGGCCGTATAGAGGCGCAAGGCGAACGGCGGGAAAGTCCCGCTGAGCGGTTGTTCGGGGAAAATCGATCGATGTCCGAATTGCGGACTTTGCAGCCATCCGCATTCTTGCTCTAAAGGACCACAACAGCCCGAAGCGGACCTTCGCAACCAAGCTTTGCTAACTCCGAAATACACAACGAAACGGCCAGTTGCAGAGGTTGTATCGGCGGTGGCAACCAACCATTCATGTCGTCGACTAACCTGTTCAACGTCGCACTACAACTTCTCCGAACTGATCCCACGAGGACCTAATCTTCGAAGCGTTCATTTGGCTCGACCACATTTACTTGCTTCGGAACTTGGTCGGTGTCATTCCGGTCTGACCTCGGAAAAAACGAGTGAAATGGGACTTGTCAGAATAGCCGAGCATCAGACCAATCTCCGCAATTGTCATCTGGTCTTCTTTGAGGTGCTCCTTGGCGACATCGATACGCAGCCGTTTGATTTCGCGCGGTAGCGTTGTGCCTTGTTTTTGAAGCGCTTTCAGAAACCGTTCCGGTTGTATTCCCAGCATTCCAGCCACCATCTCTGGTCCCAAATCGGTTTCATCCAGTTTGTCGCGTAAGACAGATCGCAAAGCTGCCACCACGGTTACTTCTTCATCTTGTCGAAGTGATGCTATGGGCTTGGCAGAACCCTCAGAGACGTGGTGCAAAAACAACCATTCCACAGGAAAACTAATTTGCATTCCGGGATCAGTCCCAAGGCCAACCTCGATCCCTTTGTAGTCGATAGGCAGCCCATTGATGTATCTGCTTTCCCATCGCACACGGGAAGAGTCCCAGGACTCTCCGACGACGGTCTGCAATAGGCGTACATAGATTGCGGCACCAAAACCGGTCACCTGAATGGGTGGGACGGTTGGTTCCTGTTGCCTCTCGATACGATAAGTCGCTTTGTCTGCTTCAATGACAAGGCTGTGCCGCACAGAATTGGACTCCTGCGGCACGAGCTCAACAAAGCGGGTAAAAAACTCGAACAGCGTTTTTGTAGATTGCAAGGCTTGAGCGAAGGGCGGCCATCCTTGTAGGTCAAACGCTTCCCCTACATTCAGTCCTAGGTATCGATCCCCTGATACTTCTGAGAAAGCATTTACCAAGCCGTAAACCAACTCGGAGTGAACGAACACGGATGGGTTAGTCATCAGTTCAGCTTTCAAGCCGACCTGATCCAATGCTGGTTGCGGATTGATCTTACGTTCGGTGAGATATTGCAGAAAGGGAGCGGCTAAAGAGAGGCGAACAAAGCCCTCGCTATGCTCTCGGGAGGTGGAGTTGAAAGGCAAGCTCATAACCCTTGTTGGATTAGCTTTAAGAAGTGGCCATTTTTGCAGTCACATTCGTACATCCTAATTCAAAAGGGGCAACCGAGCCAATGAATTCCAGACTATAGTTGGCAAAACATGAATATGAAGGGAGTACTTATGTCCGGCTTACGAATGTCTCTTTGCTCGACGGCAATTGTCGCGGCAGTTCTTTCTTTTTCGGCGACCGCGCAGGCTCAGGATCAAGAAGAACCCCAAACGCTGTTTACCAACGTGCATGTCTTCGACGGCGTCAATGAACAGCGGATCGAAAATGCAAGCGTTCTGGTTGAGGGCAACCTTATCAAGGTCGTCTCAACTGATGCGATCGATGCCCCCAATGCGGAGGTGATCGATGGCGGCGGTAGGACACTCACACCGGGCTTCATTGAGCTTCACGCACACCTCATGCTCATGGGACCGTCTATCGCTTCCATGGAAACGAACTCGACCTGGGAGGATTTTGGCATCCATGGAACCAGGATGGCCGAGATGTACCTGATGCAAGGATTTACGACTGTAAGAGATGCTGGCGGCGCCAACGGCGGTCTGCGGAGGGCCATCGACGCCGGACAGATCGTCGGTCCACGTCACTATGCGTCAGGCGCGTTCCTCGGGACACGCGGCGGCCACGCTGACTTCGCATCCTTCACCTCGCCGCCGGGCGGACAGACCAACTTCGGTAATCTGAACATGGCGCAACAAGTCAGCGGTGTCGATGATGTCTACCTGTATGGTCGTAATAACATGCGCATGGGGGCGACACAGCTGAAATTCATGCAGTCGGGTGGGGTGATCTCGGCGTTTGACCCATGGCAGTTGCTCGCCGGCTCCAAGGAAGAAATCGAAGCTGCCGTTCAGGTTGCCAACGAATACGGCACCTATGTCATGGCGCATTCTTACCGCAAGGAAGCAATCATGAACGCCCTTGAGGCCGGTGTAATGTCCATTGAACACGGCTTCTCCTTCGATTGCGAGATTGCCGAGATTATGAACGAGAAAGGGGCTTACATAACGACTAACCTCACGGCTTTTGATCCGGGTTTGTTGGATATCCCATCGGTCAAGAACGAGCCCAAGAGCCTCGCGAAAGCGATATCGGCGTCCGCGACTTTCGCGAACTACATTCCGAATATGAAGGAATGCCCGGTAAAACGCGGCTTTCAGACCGATTGCGTGGGATCAGTGGAAGCATGCAACATCCAGATTGCTTATGAAAAACATCTCAATAACGAGTTCTTCGGACCGTACCAGTCGATGGTGACACTTACGTCAATCGGCGGTGAGGTCGTAGCTTTGTCAGGCGATTTTTCGAACCCTTACACGGCTGGCA
Source organism: Ruegeria sp. BHSA162 (assembly GCF_059613385.1). Classification (NCBI taxonomy): domain Bacteria; kingdom Pseudomonadati; phylum Pseudomonadota; class Alphaproteobacteria; order Rhodobacterales; family Roseobacteraceae; genus Ruegeria; species Ruegeria sp. BHSA162. The sequence goes on along the minus strand of NZ_JBXWSK010000084.1, from coordinate 9,263 downwards.
AGCTCGGTGTGATCGAGGAAGGCGCCTATGCGGATATCCTGCTGATCGACGGTAATCCGCTCGAAGATTTCTCGGTGGTTGGTACGGGTGATCAATGGTTTGGGGCCGACCCGAGGCCTGAAAGCCCAGAAACAATCCGCCTGATCATGAAGGACGGTGTGATCTACAAAAACACACTGGATTGACCAGATAAGGCAGCCGGAGAGCATTCATGCGAAATTGGTTTTGCTCCGCAGTATTCGCAGGGTTGGTTTTGAGCGGTCATGATGCTGCGGCGACGCCTGGAACCGCGTTGGACTGGGCAGACCTGCCAGATCCGTCTGCGCAGGTCTTTGAAGACCCCTATCGCGAACTTAGCGCCGAACAATTCGACGATGTCCTTTACGTCGTACGGCTGCGCGGCAAGTTACAGCAGGATAGTGGCAGCGAAGAAGAGAGGCAGAAATGGCAAGAGCTTCTGACCGAGACTGAGGATGCCTTGGCGGCTGATGGGATTGACGTCGACTGGTTACTCGATCAGCGCGAGATTGTGACTGAACGTCGAAGAAAGGCTGGAACGAGCGGAAACCCGCAATTCGACGGCAGAACAATCACACTCGCGGGCTTTGCCATTCCTGCTCCAAGCGATCCGGACGGCCGGCCTGTGGCGTATTTGGTGCCAGAAAGAGGGATGTGCAGCCACATGCCTCCACCTCCGCCTAACCAGATGATCCGTGTGCGGTTGAACGGGGACTGGGCGCCTAGCTATTTCCACGAACCCGTTCGGCTGACAGGCACGCTGACTATCGATCCTTCCGTTCATAATATGATGGTTGTGGATGGCCTCATGCCTATGAATGCGACTTTCCAGCTAGAGGCGGAACGTGTCGAAACTCTGGAAACCGAGGCAGACAGGTTGGAATGGAAGCAGCGTGCTGCTGATCGCATCCGCGCGGCAGGAAATCGCAAGACCGGTGGGGCACAGGCGTCAAAATGATAAGACTTCTGGTTGCCGCATTGAGCATTGCATTTGCTGGCGCAGCGTCGGCTCAGGGACTATCCGGGCCATCTTCAGTCGAAGCCGATCTTGCGCCCGGAGACGGGCTCACCGATCCGCAATATCGTTCCGATTTTCCACGCAACATCGCACCGGGTTGGTTTCAGTGGAAAGACCGACTGGCTGAGGGTGGTTTTCGGTTCAACATTGACTACCTGGCATTCGGCCAAACCACGGATGCTGATCTGGGAACCGGCGAAGCAGCCAGCGGAATTGCGCGGTTCTACGGCAGTTGGCAGGCAACTGAACGGGGGTCTCTGACATTCAAGATCGAAGACAGGCACAGTTATACTGACGTTGCTCCGCAATTTCTCGGGCTGGATGGCGGAGCCCTTTCAATCACGGGAACAGCCTTCAATGACAACGGTTTGCTTCTGACCAATTTGTTCTGGACCCAAAGGGCTGAGAATGGGTCGTGGGCGCTGCAAGTCGGCCAGATTGATGTAACGGACTTTGTGGATATCTACGGGTTGGTAAGCCCCTACAGTGGTTTTCAAAACCTGTCTTTCAATACCAACCCGACAATCAACACGCCCAACCAAGGCCTTGGTATTGCCGGTGGGGTAAAGCTGAGCGAGAACCTCTACGCCGTTGCCAGCGTATCAGACGCAAACGCCGACCCGTCCGATCCAAGCTTTGATGTGTTTAGCGACGGCAATCTCTTCAAGTCGCTCGAACTTGGGTACACGTCCGGCTTTGATCGCATCTACTTCGACAATATCCATCTGACCCTCTGGCATGCGGATGCGGCTGACGATGGCAGTCGAGCAGAAGATTACGGTGCAGCGTTTTCCGCCGCATGGTTTGTTGACAATAAATGGATGCCGTTCTTCCGTGCAGGGGCCTCGAAGGGAACCGCAGCGCTTTATGAACGGTCGATTTCTGCCGGTCTCGGTTACTATGGTCGCAACACCGATTTGGCCGGTCTGGGCCTAAACTGGGCCGAAGCAAGAGGCATAGATGGCGATCAGTTCACGCTTGAAGCTTTCTACCGCTTTTCAATCTCACCCGGACTGCAGATCACGCCATCGGTACAATTCATTTCCGACCCGCTTCTAAATCCCGATCAGGACCGGATTACCCTGTTCGGTCTAAGAACCCGGATCGTTTTCTAATGCGGGGTGAAGGCAGTCACTAAGGGGTGTGCCAAAGGGCAACTAAGAGAGATCAAGCGCGTGCCGGAATTTTCAACGCCGGTCGAATGAAGTTGGGAAGCAAAGGAACAATCTATGAAGATTGCATACGGAATTCTTGCAGCCTTAGCAGTTGTGTTTTTCATCCTTGGAGGCAGCGATGCCCATGCCAAAGACAACAAGGGTAAAAAGCCGAACAAGGGGGGCAAGAACGGTGATGTCAGCATTCAGATAGAAGACAAACCCGGCAAAGGCCCAAAAGCTGTACCACCTGGACAGATCAAGCGCTACACGCGCGGTGCCAAGCTCCCATCTGACCTGGAGTTCGAGGATATTGGGGACCTTTCCAAATGGAAGCTTGGGGAGCCGGGCAAAGGAAACCGCTACATTCTGGTCGATGACGAAGTCCTCGAAGTTACGAATGACCTGTCTACCGTGGTCGATGCCGTCGGCATCGTCGGTGATCTTCTAAATTAGGCGAAAGTACGATGTTTCAGGGCAAGAACTACCTCGTTTGCCCTGACGCTGGCCGGGGCGATCATTTGTGAACCCCGGCCCAAGTTCAAAACCCGGATCCGAGGCGCTACGATGATAAAGGCCCTTCTTGTTCTTTTTGCGCTTGCTACCTTTTCGTCAGCACGCGCCCTACTCGCTCAGGAAAACGGTGCAACTGAAGTCCCGCAAACAATACGCTTTGAGGGCTATGTATAGCCCAGTCGCGAAGCAGAACTGTCGCCTTTGGTGGACAATGTGGTCAACCGGACTTTGCAAAGTCTGCTTTCTGCGCATTGCTGTCATTGGGGCATAGAGCAGCATCGGTCAAAGTGGGCTCGAAGCGGTAGTTCGCGGAAGGTTGTTCGAATGACTGTGATGCGGGACAAAGCGGTCTATGATTCTCTAAATAAATCGGCCGACCTTGGGTTTACAGTACACGGTAGTGGAGAGTGAGAAGGATTAGTTGTCTTCACTGCCTGAAGTATAGTGTCTCAATTGGCACCCTTATAACATGCTGAGCAGGACGTTATGGCTCACGAGCGTCCAGATACCCTCCGGTTAAGCCCTTTTGAGTGTCAGATGGTATCGTCCCAAAATTAGGTTGTTGGTTGTTCGGGTGCGTCACCCAGAGCCAGCAGCAAAAGAATAGCCAAAAGGGGTGATCCAACCAGACCGATCAGGAACCAGATCAAACCAGACCGGTAGCGCCGCCCTGCCATCGTGATCGGCAGGATATAAAGCCAGATCACGACAACCAGCAAGATGAGCATAAAAATCAACTGGATAACTGGTGCGTCCATGAAATTTTGCCTTTCGTATCTTGAAGCCATTTTTAAAACGGCTGATCCGGTTAGATAGACAATGGCCCGAAAGCGTTTTCGGGTATTAATTTAGCCCAACTTGGGTCCCGGGCGTCCCAACCCTCTCCCTTTGGGTTCCTTGGCTATCAGACAGTGCCGTCCAAATGTTTGGTGTTTTCCGGGTCACAAGGTAGCAAGGTCGGCAAAACGGACAAAGCGGGTATTCAAGGAACCTTCTAAAGAGCCTTTTCAATGAACTTTGAAAAAAGCTCACCCTGCGAGTTGATCCTAAGTTTCGCGTAAATGTTGCGTCTGTGGATGCGGACTGTGCCTGGAGAGATGCCGAGAATTGTGCCAACAGCTTCTGCCGAATGGCCTTTCAATGTGAACTCAACGACTTCTCGTTCTCGTGACGTCAGAACGCCATCGCCAAATGCCTGGAATGCTAGATCAACGCGACGACTAACGCCATTCGCTGCGGCGCCGCGGGCCATCGTTGGAAAGTCACTCCAATGTTTGCAACAGGCTGCCCGAACGAGCGGCCATAGAGCTTGCAAATGACGAATTTCCTTGGCGGAAAAAGGCTTCTCTGCTCGCATGAGCGAGACCACAACCATCCCAACGCCTGGGATATCGATAAAGTAGCCAATCTCCTCTGCTAACCCAGTCCTTTTGTAATAGCTGCGATAGTATTCGCCCTGATAGAACCTGTCCGGTGCGATATCGCGCATGCGGTACAGACCCGGTGTTATTGGTTTTGTCGCGGCCAAAAAAAATGGATCAAGTACGTAGGGCCCGGCTTGGTAATCCTCAACAAAAATACGCCGCTTGCTTTTGGGGAAATCGTCGTGAATGTCTATTGGTGCTTCGGTTCCGACATGGCCAAACACCACCGTAAAATCAAATGGTGCGACCTGCCGTAAGCCATCTGCCAAAGCACATGGAAATTCTGGGGTTCCGATCTTCTCCACGACCCTGCCGGCCTCTTCCATCCAATCGTACACACGTCGCTCCAGATTTTCGAAAAGCACTTCTATACCCCAATTGTGGTATATACAGTTATTCCGAGTTATTGTTACTTTTTCCTTGTTTGAGTGGTATGCCAACAAATGCCAAAAAATCAAGCAAAAGGAAAACGGCAGTATATGAGCTTTGACATGAGCGTCACCATGCAGACGATTGCGGAACTCCGAGGAGTGACCAAGACCTTCGGGAATGTGGTCGCCGCCAAAGACCTGAATCTTTCCATTGGGAAAGGAGAGTTCCTGTCGTTCTTAGGCCCATCTGGTTGCGGCAAAACCACTGCGCTTAGAATGTTGGCAGGTTTCGAGAAGCCTACTGAAGGTCAGGTGTTGCTCGATGGAGAAGTCGTCAACGACTTGGATGCGCACCATCGCCCAGTCAACATGGTGTTTCAGCACTATGCTCTTTTTCCTCACCTAAGCGTGTTCGACAACATCGCGTACGGCCTGCGCCAACAACGACCACGCGTAGACAAACAAACAATCGCGACAAAGGTTGAGCAAGCGCTGGAAACTGTCCGTCTTGGTGGGTTTGGCCCACGTCGCATCTGGGAGATGTCTGGTGGTCAGCAGCAACGCGTCGCTTTGGCGCGTGCGATCGTAAACGAGCCCAAGCTTTTGCTGCTTGATGAACCAATGGCTGCTCTGGATCGAAAGCTTCGAAAAGAAATGCAGTTTGAACTGCAGAACCTGCAACGACAACTAGGGATAACTTTTGTCCTCGTCACGCACGACCAAGAAGAAGCGCTTTCAATGTCCGACCGAATTTGTGTGATGGAAGGCGGCAGTATTGTGCAGGTTGGCAGCCCACGCGAACTCTATGACATGCCCCGCAGCCGCTACGTGGCTGGATTTGTAGGCACCTCAAATTTCTTTGATGCAACTGTGACTGACTCAGCAACCGACCAAATCACTGTGCGTTTAGCGAGTGGCCAAAAGGTGCACGGAACTCCGGAGATTTCAATAGATGCAGGGCAGGAAGTGTGCGTTAGTATCCGTCCTGAACAGATCACGCTGACCCGCGCGCTACCCACAGCTGAAATCGCTCTGCCAGTTACCATTCAAAATCGGATCTTCCTTGGGGAGCACACAGAATACCTTGCGCGCAACGAAGCACTGGGTGATTTCCATGTACTTGTGCCAAGGCAAGCGGAATTGAACGAGGGGACGTTCAATGCAGGAGAGCAGGCCTTTGTTTCATGGGGCGAAGGCGCACTGCTGATCCTGGAAAAATAACAAATCCCGCAATCCAACAACAGAGAGGTTCACAATGACCAAGGATAATGGGACTATTTCCAAGCAAAAGTTCATGGAAGAGCTTCGCCGGTACCAAAAGGGTTCGGTTACACGGCGACATTTCTTAGGCGTGACAGGTCTTGGGATGGCAACGGCCGTTCTGGGCACGGCCATTCCTGGGTTGCGTCCACGCCCGGCATTTGCTGCCGGGGACATTGGCGACCGAGTGATCCTCGCCACATGGCCGAACTACCATGACGAGATGAACTTCGAAGCCTTCACGGAAGCCACTGGCGCCCATGTTCAGGTCAATGTTTTTGGCTCGAATGAAGAGATGTTGGCAAAACTACAGGCTGGAGGGTCTGGCTGGGACGTTTTCGTTCCAACCAACTACACGATCACTACGTATGTGGGTGAAGATCTGATCATCCCGCTCGATACGTCCAAACTGCCAAACTACGACGCAGGTTCATTCGAACAGCGCTTTTCCGATGCCGGTTCTGTCGATGGCCAGCTTTACGCGGTCCCAAAAAACTGGGGCACGACTGGCTTTGCAGTGAACACCAGCAAGCTTGACGGCGCTCCGACTCCAACCACATGGAAAGAGTTCTGGGACCTTACTATGGAAGGTTACTCAGGCCGGACAATGGTGCATGATTACCAACTCACCACCATCGGTAATGCCCTGAAATACTTCGGCTACTCCTTCAACTCGGTCGATGAGAAGGAACTGGCGGATGCCGAGAAATTGTTACTGGATGCCAAACCGCATCTGTTTGCAATCTCGTCGGATTATCAGCCACCGATGCGTAACGGTGACGCCTGGATGACGATGTGCTGGACAGGTGACGGCAAGCAGATGAATGTCGACATGCCTGAAATCGCCTACGTTCTGGGAACTGAGGGCGGTGAACTCTGGTCCGACTACTACGCTATTCCTAAGGGCGCACCCCATATGGATGCCGCTTATGCCTTGATCGACTTCCTGCTGAACCCGGAAGTTAATGCGAAAGAAGTCCTCGCTCACGGCTATCCATCGGCTGATGCTCGCACCAATGCGTTGCTGCCGAAGGAACTACTGGAAGATCCGATCCTTTATCCGGCAGCTGACCTTCTGAATGCACTCGAGTTCGGCGCGGCGGCTACACTAACCGATCCAAACCGTGCCGAGTTGCTCGCCCGCTTCAAGTCGGCCTAAGCGGCAAGGCCGCCAATATCGGAAAAGACGAGGACAAAATGACCGAACGAGGCAGAAAAGCACTGTTGCTGGCTCCAGCAGGAATATGGCTTTTGGTAATGCTAGCCCTTCCTCTGCTGGTCGTCTTCGTCTTTTCCTTTGGCGAACGGGGTGCCGCCGGGGGCTACGTTCCAGCGTTCACGTTGGAACAATATGCCAACCTTCCTGCGCGATGGACGGCGTTTAAGAACACTTTGATCCTTGCACCTCTGGGGACTATCGCTGCGTTGGTAATTGCCTACCCGCTCGCCTACTTTCTTGCAGTGCGTTGTTCACCAAAGTGGAGAACTTCGCTGTTGATCCTAGTGATCGTGCCGTTCTGGACATCGATCCTGATCCGGTCATACGCTTGGATTTTCATCCTTGGGGGGCGTGGCTTGCCCGCTTTACTGGAGTCGATCGGCATCGATGATATCCGCCTGATAAATACGCCGTTCGCTGTGCTTGTCGGGATTGTCTATGGGTATCTACCTCTGATGGTTTTCCCGATTTTTGTAAGCTTAGACAAACTGGATAAACGCCTTCTGGAAGCATCGGCTGATCTCGGCTCTACCCCATGGCGTACGTTCCGTCAGGTGACACTTCCTTTGTCGGTACCTGGTATCGCAACTGGCTGCATGCTGGTCTTCATCTTGCTGATGGGCGAGTTTCTGATCCCAGCGATCTTGGGCGGCGGAAAGGTCTTTTTCGTCGGAAATGCGCTGGTGGACCTGTTCCTGCAGTCTCGGAACTGGGCGTACGGATCGGCGGTCGCAATGACTCTGGTTGTCGTAATGCTTGTCACTGTCTCAATTTACATGAAATTCATCTCACGCCTGGGTGGCCAGCGCGAAGATGTCTCGCTGATGTGAGGGTCCGATGCGCTTATACGCGATTTGCGTCTACCTTTTTCTCTATATTCCAATCGGCATCATCGCGCTTTTCAGCTTTAATGCCGGACGACACGCAAGCCAGTTCATGGGGTTCTCGACCCAATGGTATGGTAAAGCGCTGAACAACCCATTTGTAATGGACGCGCTCGAGACCAGTCTGCTTGCGGCATTCATAACTGCTTGCCTCGCATCCACTCTCGGAACCATGGCGGCCATCGCTTTACAAGGGGTTAAGGGATGGCTCCGAACTTTGTTTGATGCGATGATTTATATTGCGATAATGATACCCGGTATCGTCATCGGCATCGCGACACTCATTGCCCTGGTCACCGTATTCGGCTGGCTAAACCCGCTTCTTGCAAGCCTATGGCCCGATGGAGCAAATCCCCCGCAACTTTCCATGGGGATGCCCACGCTTGTCGCCGCCCACACCATGTTCACAATGGCGCTGGTCATAATCATCGTACGTGCAAGGCTATCGGGTATGGACCGCGCGCTCATGGAAGCTTCGGCTGACCTCTTTGCGACGCCCTGGGGCACCTTTCGACAGGTGACCCTGCCGTTGATAGCACCGGCAATTTTGGCAGGCTTCCTCCTCAGCTTCACTTTCTCATTTGATGATTTCATCATCGCGTTCTTCGTAGCTGGCTCAGAAACAACCCTGCCAATCTACATATTCTCATCCATCCGGCGCGGCGTAACACCCGAGATCAATGCCATCGGCACTATGGTTATGGGCGCGTCGCTCTTGTTGCTCGTAGCAGCGCAGCTGCTTTTGCGCCGAGGCGCCTCAAAATCGAATAATTAAATAAAGGAGCCAAGTGACATGCGGCTTGCAGGTAAAGTCGCGCTCGTGACGGGCGCGGGATCAGGAATTGGTCGGGCGGGTTCAATGGCAATGGCACAAGAGGGTGCGCATGTTGTGGTAACCGATCGCGATGCAACCCTTGCTGAAGCCACTGTGGCCGCGATCGTAGCGCAGGGAAATCAAGCATCTGCCATACAGCTTGATGTGACCGATGACGATGCCCTTACCAGAACCATAGACGAAGCAGTTAAAAACTTCGGAAGGCTTGACGTGTTGCACTCTCACGCTGGGTTGCAGATCGAAGGAACGCTGGAAGAAGTGGAACCAGATGGAATGGATGCTTCTTGGGCATTGAATGTCCGCGCTCACTTCATTGCCGCGCGTGCAGCCGTCGCCCATATGAAATCACAAGGTGGAGGCAGCGTGATCGTCACGGCCTCCAATTCTGGGGTTCAATATGACCGCGGTATGATCGCCTATGCGACTACAAAGCACGCTGCTGTTGCGATGGTCCGGCAGATGGCAGCCGACTACGCTGTCCATGCAATCCGTTTCAATGCCCTATGTCCAGGATTTGTAGACACCCCTTTCAATGCAGGCTTCGAAAAGCAGATGGGAGGCCGT
>NZ_JBXWSK010000083.1:0-14108 GCF_059613385.1 Ruegeria sp. BHSA162 | reverse complement strand
GGCAATATGTTCCGGGCGGATTCCCAGGATCACCTTCTTGGCATCCGTCGGCACGCCGTTGGTGACAGGGATCGCATCCGTCAGGGCAGGATGGCGCACGGTTCCTTCGACGACATCGCATTCCAAAAAGTTCATTGCGGGCGAGCCGATGAACCCCGCCACGAACCGGTTGTCGGGGTCCCGATACAGATCCATCGGAGCGCCCACCTGCTCGATCCGGCCATCGCGCAGCACCACGATCTTGTCGGCCATGGTCATAGCTTCGACCTGGTCGTGGGTGACGTAGATCATCGTCGCGCCGATCTCCTGGTGCAGACGGGCGATCTCAACCCGCATTTCCACGCGCAGTTCGGCATCGAGGTTCGACAGCGGCTCGTCGAACAGAAAAACCTCGGGGCCGCGTACGATGGCCCGGCCGATGGCGACCCGCTGACGCTGGCCACCCGACAAGGCCTTGGGCTTGCGCTTGAGATACTGGTCCAGTTTCAGGATTTCCGACGCTTCGGCGACCTTCTTGTCGATCTCGGCCTTGGGCACACCGTTCATGCGCAGACCAAAGCCCATGTTCTCGGCCACGGACATGTGCGGATACAGGGCGTAGGTCTGGAACACCATCGCGACACCGCGCTTGGCCGGGTCCATGTGGGTCACGTCACGCTGACCGATGCGGATTTCACCCTCGGTGGTTTCTTCCAGCCCGGCGATCATCCGCAACAGGGTGGATTTGCCACAGCCCGACGGCCCGACAAAAACGCAGAACTCGCCGTCCTCGATTTCCAGATCAATGCCGTGAATGACCTGGGTCTGGCCATAACGCTTGATTGCGCCCTTCAGGGTAACGCCTGTCATGATGCTTGCATCCTGTCCTTGCGGCCCTCGGGGAACCGCCATGCTTCGGCTTCGGACCCGATCTGGTCGGCCGAACGCCGCACCCGAGGGACCCATTTCTTCAACTGGTCAAAATCCATGCGCTGGGTCGATCCGGTGATCGAGATCGCCCCCAGTACCCGCCCGCCCGATGTTAGGATCGGACAGGCCACGCAGATGATGCCGGGCTCGTGCTCTTCATCATCCATGGCGAACCCCCGTTCGCGGATCCGGGCCAGATCCGCCCGCAGCACCGCCTCCGAGGTCAGCGTCTTGTCGGTAAAGCGGTGAAAGCTTTGCTGCGAGATCGCCTTGTCCAACCGGTCGTCATCCAGAAAGGCGAGCATCGCCTTCCCCACACCGGTGCAATAGGCCGGGCCAACCTTTCCGGCCTCGGAATACATCTCGACCGGGTTTTTGGCATTGCGCTTGTCCACATACAGAACCTGACTGGAATCAAGCTGCGCAAGGTGCACCGTCTCGCCGGTTTCCAGGCTCAGCCCATCCAGGATCGGCCGCGCGATCGGCGCGAGCGAGCTTTGCGTCCAGGCCGAATGCGCCAGCCGCACCAGCCGCAGCCCCGGCGAATAGGTCTGCCGGTCTGGGTCGTAAGACAACATGCCCTGATTGGTCAGCGACTGCAGAAACCGGTACAGGGACGCCTTGGGAAAGCTGCTGCTTTCCAGCAATTCGGCAAACCGCACAGGCCGGCCGAACGCCGCGACCTGTTCCAGCACGTCACATGCCTTGCCGATGGTTCCGTCACCTGCCACGGGTCTGATTTCTCCTCCACTTCCCCTTGCGGACGGGCCGCGAGGGTATTGACAAGCCTAGCCGATTCGATGTGTAGTTTTCAATATATAAAACTTGGTTTCACTATTTGGAACCGCAAAATGGAAGCTAAGGGAGGAAACCATGCATTCCATGTTCAAGCGCACTGCGGCGGGTCTGGCGGCCAGTGTGGCACTTGCAGCGCCCGTTTCGGCAGAACTGACCGGCGAGCTGCGAATCTTCCTCGACACATCGAATCCGGCGCCGCGCGCGACGATGGAAGCGATGATCGAGCGTTTCGCGGCACAGCACCCGGGTCTGGAGATCGAGACCACGGTCATCGACCGCGAGGCGTACAAGACCCAGATCCGCAACTTCCTGACAGCGGACACGCCCGACGTCGCGACCTGGTACGCGGCCAACCGCATGAAGCCTTATGTCGAGGCCGGACTGTTCGAAGATGTATCGGACCTGTGGGCCGAGCCGGAAATCGCCGAAAACCTGGCCTCGACCAAGGGCGCGATGACCATCGACGGCAAGCAGTGGGGCGTGCCCTACACCTACTATCAGTGGGGCGTCTACTACCGCAAAGACATCTTTGACGAGCTGGGCCTGTCCGAACCGACCACCTGGGAAGAAGAGCTGGCCAACTGCCAGAAGATCGTCGACTCGGGTCGCGCCTGCTATACCATCGGCACCAAGTTCCTGTGGACGGCTGGCGGCTGGTTCGACTACCTGAACATGCGCACCAACGGCTTCGACTTCCACCAGCAACTGGCCAATGGCGAAGTCAGCTGGGAAGACGACCGGGTCAAGCAGACCTTCGCCAACTGGAAGCAGCTGATCGACATGGGCGCGTTCATCGACAACCACCAGACCTACAGCTGGCAAGAGGCCCTGCCCTTCATGGTTCAGGGTGATGCAGCGGCCTATCTGATGGGCAACTTCGCGGTGGCTCCGCTGCGCGAGGCCGGTCTGACCGACGACCAGTTGGACTTCTACCAGTTCGTCGCGATCAACCCCGATGTCGAGCTGGCCGAAGATGCGCCGACCGACACGTTCCACATCCCGGCGAACGCGTCGAACAAAGAAGCCGCGCGCGAGTTCCTGCGTTTTGTCGTTTCGGCTGACGAGCAGACCGAAATCAACAACGGCAAAAACCTCGGACAACTGCCCGTCAACGCCAAATCCTCGGTGGACGACGACAAGTTCCTGCAGGAAGGCTTCAAGATGCTGTCGACCAACAGCCCCGGCGGCGTCGCCCAGTTCTGGGATCGCGACGCACCGGCGGAAATGGCCAAAGTGTCGATGGAAGGCTTCCAGGAGTTCATGGTCAAGCCGGACAACCTGGACAGCATCCTAGCCAAGCTGGAACGCGCACGTCAGCGCATCTATGACAACTGATCGGGTTGTGGCCGGGGCAACCCCGGCCACGCCGTAGCCAAACGCAGGACGGGCACGATCCCGTCCTGCCCATTCCAAACCGGGATTGACCATGACCGCTGTCGACGTCACCGAACACGAAAGCTGGTTCCACAGAAATCAGCAACGTATCGCACCCTGGCTGTTTCTGGCTCCGGGCGTGCTGTTCTTCATGGTCTACGTGATCATCCCCGTATTCCAGTCCTTCAACCTGTCGCTTTACGAATGGGACGGGCTGGGCGCGGCCGAATATGTCGGAATGCGCAACTATGAAGACCTGTATTGGGAATGGGTCGATCGTGACGCCTTCTATGTCTCGCTGAAGAACAACCTGATCTGGCTGATCATGTACCTGCTGGCGATCCCGGCTGGTCTGTTCATCGCGCTGTTCCTCAACCAGACGGTCTGCGGAATCCGGTTGTACAAATCCCTGTTCTTCTTTCCCTTCGTCATCAGCCAGGTCGTAGTCGGGCTGGTCTTCACCTGGTTCTACGACCCCACTTTCGGACTGCTGAACGAGCTTTTGGGCTTGGTCGGGTTGGGTCCGCTGAACGTACTGGGTGATGAACGCTTCGTAACCTACGGCATCATTTTCGCGGGCCTCTGGCCGCAGACCGCCTATTGCATGATCCTGTATCTGACCGGCCTGAACGCCGTGGACCCCGAACAGATCGAGGCCGGCCGGCTGGACGGCGCCAAGGGCGGGCGGATGCTGTGGCATATCATCCTGCCGCAACTGCGCCCGGCGACCTTCATCGCCTTCGTGGTGACCATTATCGGCGCGCTGCGCTCGTTCGACCTGATCTCGATCATGACGCAGGGCGGGCCGTTCGGGTCAAGCCGCGTGCTGGCCTATTACATGTTCGAAGTCGCCTTGTCGGAGTACGGGTTCCGCATGGGCTATGGCGCGGCCATCGCCGTAATCCTGTTCCTGATCATGCTGTGCTTCATCGCCTACTTCCTGTGGTCGATGTACCGCGAAGAAAAGGGGCACTGAGATGTTTCCCAAACCGATCGAAAAACAACCCCGCGCGGCGCAGATTTCCTATCAGGCAATGCTGCCGGTCGCCCTTCTGCTGTGGCTCGGCCCTCTGCTGGCGGTGGCCCTGTTTTCCATCAAGCCCGAGGCGGATTTCACCAACGCCAACTACTGGGGCCTGCCCTCCAGCTTTGAAGGCGCCAGGAACTATGGCCAGGTCTTCTTCAACTCGGACATGCCGCGCTATCTGCTGAACTCGTTCCTGATCACGGTTCCCACGGTGATCGGCGCGGTGGCGCTCAGCTGCATGACCGGGTTCGCGCTGGGGATTTACAAGTTCAAGTCGAACCTGTGGATTTTCTTCATGTTCGTGGCCGGCAACTTCGTACCCTTCCAGATCCTGATGGTGCCGGTGCGCGACCTGACGCTGGACTTGGGGCTCTACAATACGAAAACCGGGCTGGTACTGTTCCACATTGCGTTCCAGACGGGGTTCTGCACCCTGTTCATGCGCAACTTCATCCGCGCCCTGCCCTTTGAGTTGATCGAGGCCGCCCGGGTCGAGGGCATCAGCGAATGGCGCATCTTCTGGTACGTGGTCCTGCCGCTGATGAAACCCGCAATCGCCGCGCTCAGCGTTCTGATCTTCACCTTCATCTGGAATGACTATTTCTGGGCCGTCGTGCTGACCCAGGGGGCCGAGAGCCAACCCGTCACCGCCGGCATCACCAGCTTCAACGCGCAGTTCCGCGCAGCGTATCACTTGATGAGTGCCGGCTCGATCGTCGCGGCCCTGCCGCCGGTGGCCATGTTCTTTCTGATGCAGAAACACTTCATCGCGGGTCTGACCCTCGGTGCCGTAAAATAACGCCTAGTCAAGGTTTACAGTCATGACCAAGATCACCTTCATCGGTGCAGGTTCCACGATTTTCATGCAAAATATCGTGGGCGATGCCCTGCTGACCCCGTCGCTGGCCGACAGCCATTTTGCCCTGATGGACATCGACCCCGAGCGTCTGGCCGAGAGCGAAAGCGTCGCGCGCGCCATGATCCGCTCGGTCGGGACCGGCGCGACCGTGTCCACCCATACCGACCGCCGCGCGGCGCTGGACGGGGCCGATTTCGTCATCACCGCCTTCCAGATCGGCGGCTACAAACCCTGCACCGTGACCGATTTCGAGATCCCCAAGCAATATGGCCTGCGCCAGACCATCGCCGACACGCTGGGCGTGGGCGGCATCATGCGCGGCCTGCGCACCGTGCCCGTCCTGTGGGATGTGGCCCGGGACATGGCGCAGCTGTGCCCGAATGCCACGCTGCTGCAATACGTCAACCCGATGGCCATCAACACCTGGGCGCTGGCCGAACGTTTCCCGGCACTGAAACATGTTGGGCTGTGCCACTCGGTCCAGAACACGGTCGAGGAACTGGCCCATGACCTGGACCTGCCCAAGGATGAAATCCGCTATCGCGTTGCGGGCGTGAACCATGTGGCGTTTTTCCTGCGGCTGGAACATCAGGGCCGCGACCTGTATCCGGCGCTGCGCCGGGGCTATCACGCGGGCCAGCTGCCCAAGGCGCCGCTGCTGATGCCGCGCTGTCCGAACAAGGTGCGATACGAGGTGATGGATCACCTGGGCTATTTCTGCACCGAAAGCTCGGAACACCTGGCCGAGTACGTCCCGTGGTTCATCAAGGACGGGCGTCAGGACCTGATCGACCAGTTCCAGATCCCGCTGGACGAATATCCCACCCGCTGCGAGGAACAGGTCGCGAACTGGAAGGAACAGGCCAAGACCCTGACCGACGGGCGCGACATCGAAGTGATCCGCAGCCACGAATTCGCCGCCGACCTTATGAACGCAATCGTCACCGACACGCCCTATGTCGCCTATGGCAACCTGCCCAATACCGGGCAGATCCCGCAGCTGCCGCTGGGCGCGGCGGTCGAAACGCCCTGTCTGGTCGACAGCAACGGCGTGCAGCCCTCGGTCGTGACCGGCATCCCGCCGCAGCTGGTCGCCCTGATGCGCAGCCAGATCAACGTGCAGGAACTGACCGTGCGCGCCCTGGTCGAGGAAAACCCCGAACACATCTACCACGCCGCCATGATGGACCCGCACACCGCCGCCGAACTGGACCTGCGCCAGATCCGCAGCCTGGTAAGTGACCTGCTGACCGCCCATGCCGACTGGCTGCCGGATTGGTGCCGTCCGGCCCGCGCGGCCTGATCATCCGGCAAACACACAAGAAAACCACGACCCAATACGAAAAAGAAACAAAGACATGAAGAAACGCCGCTCACAGCACTGGTACGGCAAGCTCGACAAGGACGGGTTCATCCATCGGTCGTGGTTGAAGAACCAGGGCTTTCCCGATCATGCGTTCGACGGACGCCCGATCATCGGCATCTGCAACACATGGTCGGAACTGACGCCGTGCAACTCGGGCCTGCGCGACCTCGCCGAAGGCGTCAAGCGCGGCGTGTGGGAGGCCGGAGGCTTTCCGGTCGAATTCCCGGTGATGTCGCTGGGCGAAACCCAGATGAAGCCCACCGCCATGCTGTTCCGCAACCTGCTGGCCATGGATGTCGAGGAATCGATCCGCGCCTATGGCATCGACGGCGTGGTGCTGCTGGGCGGCTGCGACAAGACCACGCCCGGCCAGCTGATGGGCGCGGCCTCGGTCGATCTGCCCACCATCGTGGTCAGCTCGGGGCCGATGCTGAACGGCAAGTATCGCGGTCAGGATATCGGCTCGGGCACCGATGTTTGGAAATTCTCGGAAGCCGTGCGCGCCGGCGAGATGACCTTGCAGGATTTCATGAACGCCGAATCCGGCATGAGCCGGTCCAAGGGCGTGTGCATGACCATGGGTACGGCCTCGACCATGGCGTCGCTGGTCGAGGCGATGGGCATGAGCCTGCCCACAAACGCCGCCCTGCCCGCCGTCGATGCCCGCCGGATGGCGCTGGCGCACATGACCGGCAAACGCATCGTCGAAATGGTGGACGAGGACCTCAAACCCTCGGACATCCTGACCAAGGCGGCGTTTGAGAACGCCATTCTGGCCAATGCCGCGGTGGGTGGGTCCACCAACGCCGTGGTGCACCTGCTGGCGCTGGCCGGCCGGGTGGGCGTGGACCTGACCCTGCAGGATTTCGAGATCGGCTCGGACATTCCGCTGCTGGTCAACTGCATGCCCTCGGGCAAATACCTGATGGAAGATTTCTGCTATGCCGGCGGGATGCCGGTGGTCCTGTCCGAGCTGAAATCGCATCTGCGCCCGGCCCGCACCGTTCTGAACAAGGACATCTCGGCCCACTATGAGGGCGCGGAATGCTTCAACCGTGACGTGATCCACGCCTTTGACGATCCGGTGAAACCGGCCGCCGGGCTGCGCGTTCTGCGCGGCAACCTGGCGCCGAACGGGGCCATCGTGAAACCCTCGGCCGCCACAGACAGCCTGCTGGAGACGGAAGGTGAGGCCTATGTCTTCGACAGCATCGAGGACCTGAAGGCCAATATCGACCGCGACGACCTGCCTGTGACGCCCGAGACCATCCTGGTGCTCAAAGGCTGCGGGCCAAAGGGCTATCCGGGCATGCCCGAGGTCGGCAACATGCCGATCCCCGCCAAACTGGTGAAACAGGGCGTACGTGACATGATCCGCATTTCCGACGCACGCATGTCGGGCACTGCCTTCGGCACAGTGATCCTGCATGTCAGCCCCGAGGCGCAGGCGGGCGGTCCTCTGGCGCTGGTGAAAACCGGCGATCGCATCCGCGTCTCGGCCAGCAAGGGCGAGTTGGAACTGCTGGTCGACGAGCAGGAACTGGCTGCCCGCCGTGCGGCCTGGCGGCCCGACGACCCGCATTACACCCGCGGCTATGCCAAGCTGTATATCGACCATGTCCTTCAGGCCGATCGCGGCGCTGACCTTGATTTCCTGGTGGGCAAGGACACCCGCCTTGTGACCAGAGAGAGCCATTGATGACCCAGCCAGCCACCTTCCATGACCTCGACGGCGCGTCCGTCTTCATCACCGGCGGCGGGTCGGGCGTGGGCGCGGCCCTGACAGACGGGTTCCTGGCCCAAGGCGCCAAGGTCGCCTTTATCGGCCGGTCCGACGCCAGCGCATTCGTCGAAGAGATGCGCGCCAAACACGGCCGCGCGCCCTTGTTCCTGCAGGGCGACATGACCGACACCGCGCTGCTGCACGAAACAATGACCAAGGCTGCCGAGGCCCACGGTCCGCTGAACGTGCTGGTCAACAATGCCGCAAACGACAAGCGCCACAGCCTCGAGGAAACCACGACCGAGTTTTGGGACTGGATGATCGAGGTCAACCTCAAGGCCTATTACTTTGCCTGCCAGCAGGCCGCGCGCCAGATGGCCGAAACCGGCGGGTCGATCATCAACTTCAGTTCGATCAGCTACATGATGGGCAATGCGGGCTATCCGATCTATACGACGGCCAACGCCGGAATCACCGGCATGACCCGCTCGCTCGCGCGCGAGCTGGGGCCGAAGAACATCCGCGTCAACGCGCTGGCGCCCGGTTGGGTGCTGACGCAGAAACAACTGGACATGTGGGCCACGCCCGAGGATCTGGCCGCGCATATGGATCGCCAATGCCTGAAGGAACATCTGAGCCCGGACGACATGATCGCGCCGACGCTGTTCCTGGCATCGACGGCCAGCCGCGCCATGACCGGGCAATGCATGGTCGTCGATGGCGGCGTGGTCACAACGGGGTAAGCACATGAACACCGAGTGGATCGCAGTAGACTGGGGCACCTCGCATCTGCGCGCCTGGGCGATGCAGGGCGACACGGTGCTGGACCACGCCCAATGCGACCGGGGCATGGCGACGCTGGGCCGGGATCAGTTTCAGGACGCGCTGCTGACGCTGGTTCAGGGCTGGCTGGGCGCGGCGCCCGTCGACGTGATCGCCTGCGGCATGGTCGGTGCCCGGCAAGGCTGGGTCGAGGCGCCCTATGTGGCGGTTCCGACCAAGCCGATCTCGAACGTGCCGGTGCGCGTGCCCGGCACCGATCCACGCATCCGCGCTTTCGTGGTACCCGGCCTGAAACAGGACGACCCCGCCGACGTGATGCGCGGCGAGGAAACCCAGATCGCCGGCTACCTGTCCACGCGCCCGCATTGGGATGGCGTGATCTGCCTGCCCGGCACCCACACCAAATGGGTGCAGGTCAGCGCCGGCGAGGTCGTCAGCTTCCGCACCTTCATGACGGGTGAACTGTTCGATCTGCTGGGACAACACTCGGTGCTGAAACACTCGGTGGGCGAAGGCTGGGACGACGACGCCTTTGCCACGGCCGTGGCCGACACGCTGTCCAAGCCCGAGCAACTGGCCGGGCGGCTGTTCGGGCTGCGCGCCGCCGACCTGCTGCACGGCCAGGATCCGGCCACCGCCCGCGCCCGCCTGTCCGGTGCCCTGATCGGTGCCGAACTGGCCGCCACCCGCCCCTATTGGCTGGGTCAGCAACTGGCCATCATCGGGGCCGAGGCCCTGTCGAACATCTATGCCACCGCGCTGCAGCAACAGGGCGCGTTCGTCGAAACCGCCGACGCGACCCAGGCCACGCTGGCCGGTCTGCTGCAAGCCCGCACCCTCACGAGGCAAACCGCATGAGCCGCCCCATAATCGCCATTCTGCGCGGGCTTAACCCGGCGCAGGCCGAGGCCGTCGGCCAGGCCATCCTGGACGCAGGGATCGACCGGATCGAGGTGCCGCTGAACTCGCCCGACCCGCTTGACAGCATCGGCCGTCTGGCCCGTTCGATCGGCGACCGCGCGCTGGTCGGGGCCGGAACCGTCCTGACCGTGGACGAGGTCGAACAGGTGGCCTCCGTGGGTGGCAAGCTGATCGTGTCGCCCAATTGCGATGCCGAGGTGATCGTGCGCACGGTGGATCTGGGCCTGCAAAGCTGGCCCGGGGTCTATACCCCAACCGAGGCCTTCACCGCCCTGCGCGCCGGAGCCACCGGGCTGAAACTGTTTCCCGGGGTGATGGCCGGACCGGTGGGGCTGGCGGCCATGCGCCCGATCCTGCCCAAGGGCACGCAGGTCTATGCCGTGGGCGGCGCGGGGCCCGAGAATTTCGGCGACTGGCTCAAGGCCGGGGCCGACGGTTTCGGCATCGGCTCGGCCCTGTTCAAACCCGGCATGTCCGTGGACCAGATCGCCGAAAACGCCCGCCAGATCGTCGCCGCCTTTGACGAGGCCGCGCGATGAGCCAGGTCTTTGACGACCGCCCGTGCGCGTTGGGCGAAGGCCCGCTGTGGCACCCCGAACGGCAACAGCTGTTCTGGTTCGACATCGTCAACAAGCGCCTGATGACCCGCGACGCGAATGGACCGCAAAGCTGGGATTTCGCCGAGCACGTCTCGGCCGCAGGATGGATCGACCGCGACACGCTGCAGATCGCGTCGGAAACTGGACTGTGGCGGTTCGGGCTTGAGACCGGTCACAAGGACCGCATCGTCGCGCTCGAGGCCGACAACCCGGTGACCCGCTCGAATGACGGGCGGGCTGATCCGTGGGGCGGTTTCTGGATCGGCACCATGGGCAAGCGCGCGGAACCGGGCGCGGGGGCGATCTATCGTTTTTGGCGGGGTGAGCTGCGGCAGCTGGTTCCGGACGTGACCATCTCGAACGCGATCAGTTTCGCGCCCGACCGGTCCTGCGCCTATTTCTGTGACACGGCCACCGGGCAGGTGCGGCGCTGGGGTCTGAACCCTGAAACCGGCTGGCCCGAGGGCGACAGCGCGGTGTTTCTGGACCTGCGCGCCGAAGGTCTGAACCCCGATGGCGCGGTCGTCGATGCCGCGGGCAATCTGTGGGTCGCGCAATGGGGCGCGGCGCGGGTTGCGGCCTATGACGCCGGCGGAACCTTCCTGCGCGCGGTGCCTTTCGCGGCGGCCCATACCTCATGCCCCGCTTTCGGCGGGCCGGATCTGACGACGCTGTTCTGCACCTCGGCCCGCGAAGGGCTGGATGCGGACACCATCGCGTCACACCCCACCAACGGAATGACCTTTGCCGCCGAAAACGCGGGCCAAGGTCAGGCGGAACACAGAGTCATCCTATGAACCCCGAACTTGGCGTTTGCTATTACCCTGAACATTGGCCCCAGTCGATGTGGGCCGAAGATGCCGCGCGCATGGTCGAAGCCGGCCTGCGCTGGGTCCGGATCGGCGAATTCGGATGGAGCCGGATGGAGCCGGAACCGGGCCGACTGACATTCGACTGGCTGGATCAGGCCATCGAGACCCTTGGTGCGACCGGGCTGAAAGTGGTGCTGGGAACCCCAACCGCCACGCCGCCGCGCTGGATGCTGGACCGGCACCCGGACATGCTGGCGGTAGATGAAAACGGGCAGCCGCGGAAGTTCGGCTCACGTCGTCACTACTGTTTCAGCCATCCCGGATATATCGAGGAATGCGTCCGCATCGCCCGGATCATGGGCGAACGTTATGGCCGCAACCCGCATGTGGCCGCCTGGCAGATCGACAATGAATATGGTTGCCACGACACCACCGTCAGCTACAGCGAGCCCGCGCGGAAGGCCTTCCGCCGCTGGCTGGCCGAACGCTATGGCTCGATTGAGGCGCTGAACGCGGCCTGGGGCAACGTGTTCTGGTCGATGGAATACAGTGATTTCGATCAGATCGACCTGCCCAACCTGACCGTGACCGAACCCAACCCCGCGCATGTGCTGGCCTTCCGCCGGTTCAGCTCGGATCAGGTGGCGGCCTTCAACCGGGCCCAGGTTCAGGCGCTGCGGCCCCTGACCGATGCGCCGCTGCTGCACAACTACATGGGCCGGATTCTGGATTTCGACCATTTCGAAGTGGGCGCCGATCTGGATATCGCCACCTGGGACAGCTACCCGATCGGGTTCCTGTCCGACCGGCTCGAGGCCGACGCGGCGCACAAGGCGGCCTTTCTGCAGCAGGGCGACCCGGACATGCAGGCCTTTCACCACGATCTGTACCGCGCCGTCGGGTGCGGCCGCTGGTGGGTGATGGAACAGCAGCCCGGACCGGTGAACTGGGCGCCCTACAACCCGGCCCCCCTGCCGGGCATGGTGCGGCTCTGGTCGCTCGAGGCCGTGGCCCACGGGGCCGAGGTGGTCAGCTATTTCCGCTGGCGGCAGGCGCCTTTTGCGCAGGAACAGATGCACGCGGGCTTGCTGACGCCGAACAACCGCCCCGCCCCAGGTCTGGCCGAGGCGCAGCAGACGGCCGAAGATCTGGCCGCGCTGGGACCGGTCGAACCGGTGCAGGCGCGGGTGGCCATCATGTTCGACTATCCGTCGGACTGGGCCTGGGCGACCCAGCCGCAGGGCGCTGGGTTCAACTATTTTCGGCTGGTGTTTTCCGCTTATCGCGCCCTGCGCCGCGCCGGGCTGTCGGTCGATGTCGTGCCGGCCTCGGGCTTGGACGACGCCGACTATGATCTGATCCTCGCTCCCGGACTGGCCACGCTGGACGACGCGCTGGCCGACCGCCTGCGGGCGGCTGCGAAACTGACGGTTCTGGGCCCGCGCGCCGGAGCAATCACGGCTGATTTCCAGATCCCGGCCCAAGGCCGCCCCGGCCTGCAGGCGTTGGACTGCGACGTGGCGCTGGTGGAATCCCTACCGCCCGAGATCACCCGCCCGGTTCAGGGCGGCGGAGCGGCGCAACACTGGGTCGAGCGGTTGACCGGCCACGCGCCCGATCAGTTGACCTTCGAAGACGGGACTCCGGCGCTCAAGGGCAGTGACCAGCTTTGGTACCTGGCCGGGTTCCCGGACGAAGGCCTTTGGGACCGGATAGTTGAGATGGCGGCGCAGAAAGTCGGGCTGCCATTGCACCAGATGCCGCCCGGCCTGCGGCGGCGCGAGACCGCGACCCATGACTTCCTGATCAACTACAACGCCACACCGGTGGATTGGAACGGCCACAGCATCGCTGCCTGCGGAGTCGCCATCCTGAAACGCAATCCGCCCGGCCAGGAATGAACCAGAACCGGGCGGATGTGGTGCTCTGATAGGCGCTTCTTCCTACTCGTCGGTCTTCAGACTGTTTGGATCGAAGACATTGCCGAACCCACTGTTGCCCGAAGGCTGATCGTCAGGCTCGGCTGAGCTTTCGTCGTCCTGACCACCCAATGTGTTCGGAGCGAACACATTGCCAAAACCGCTGTTGTTCGACGGTTTGGGCGTGGATTGCTGCGCGTCGCCTTGCTCGGCCTCGCGCTGCTTGCGCTGCTCCTCGCGTTGCTTGCGCAATTCCTGAATGCGCTGCTCGGCTTCCAGACGCTTTTCTTCCTTGACGTCCGCGATGCACTGGGCCGGGTTGTAGGCCATGGCCGTCCCGACGACAGTGATCGTTGCCACGGCAAACATGACCAGCAGCACGGCCGCCATGTTCCCCGAGAAAAAGCTGGGCAACTTGATCTTGCCCGCAAGCTCCTCGACCGTGGCTTCCTTGCGCGCGGCAGCGACCAGTTCCTGACGCTTCAACTTGGCTTCGTTCAACAGGGCGAAAAACACGGTCAGCGCCACGATGATAAAGGCCAGCGCCGAAATCGCAGGTGTAATGCCGTAGCGCACCTTTTGAGCCAGTTCGATTGTCAGTGTCGGATATTCTCCGAACGTGAAGGTGGTGGTGTTGTAGTTCTCGAACGAGGCAAGAAACGCCAGCACCGCCGCCGAAGCAATCGCCGGGCGCATGAACGGGAGCAGGATCTTGCGAAACGCCTGTGCATGCGTTGCGCCAAGGTCCAGTGCCGCCTCGGTCAGCGCCAGGTCATATCGCTGCAGCCGGGCCACCAGAACCAACATGCAATAGCTCGCGATGAAGGTGGATTGGCCAATCACGGTCAGGAAAATGCCGTTCGACAAAAAGCTGTCGGCACCCAGCCCCAGCATCCGGTTGATCCGGTCCCAGAAGACCAGCGTCGAGATACCCAGAACAACGCCCGGGATCAGGATCGGTGCGATGATGATCGTATAGTAGGTGGCGCGCAGCTTGGGCCAGATCTGGGTCAGCATA
>NZ_JBXWSK010000082.1:0-14399 GCF_059613385.1 Ruegeria sp. BHSA162 | reverse complement strand
GTGACCCTGACGGCCTATGTGCCGCACAATTTCCCGCTGGAGGTCGAGCCGGGCCTGGAGGAGACCGCGTTCTATGATCCGGCCAACTTTACCTTCCCGGCCGGCGCCTATGCCTGCGAGGTCGAAGTTGACCCCGAGACCGGACAGGTGACCATCGAACGGTTCACCGCGGCGGATGATTTCGGCAACATCATCAACCCGATGATCGTTGACGGTCAGGTGCATGGCGGCATCGGACAGGGGATCGGTCAGGCCTTGCTGGAGAACTGCGTCTATGACGAAAACGGCCAGCTGCTGAGCGCGTCCTTCATGGACTATGCCATGCCGCGGGCCGATGACGTGCCGTTCTATACCGTCGATCATTCCAGCCAGACGCCATGCACGCACAACCCGCTGGGCGTGAAGGGCTGCGGCGAGGCCGGGGCGATTGGATCGCCGCCTGCGGTGGTCAATGCCGTGATCGATGCGCTGCAATCGGGCGGCAAGGCGGTGGACCACATCGATATGCCGGTCAGCCCGTCGCGTGTTTGGGCGGCGATGAACAGCTGAGTGGAGAGGTTGGTGTGCGAGGGGCCAGCCCCTCGCGCTTCCTGGTCAATCAAATGCCAGATGAAGGGCGGTTCCGCGCCTTTCGGAAAGGAAAAGCGAAATGTACAATTTCGAGTTCAAGAACCCCTCGACCATTGCTGATGCGGTTGCCGCGTTGGCGGGAGAGGATGCACAGGCGTTGGGGGGCGGTCAGACCCTGATCCCGACGATGAAGCAAAGACTGGCCTCACCCGCGACGCTGGTGAGCCTGGGTGCCATTCCCGAGTTGAAGGGCGTCTGCATCGAAGATGATGGGTCGATTTCGATTGGAGCGGCGACCACGCATGCCACGGTAGCAGCAGAAGTTGCGGGCAAGTATCCCGCGCTGGCTGATCTGGCGGGGCATATCGGTGATCCTGCCGTTCGCAACAGAGGCACGATAGGCGGGTCACTGGCCAACAACGATCCGGCGGCCTGCTACCCCGCAGCTGCATTGGGGTCAGGCGCGACCATTCGAACGAATGCGCGCGAAATCGCCGCGGATGACTTCTTTCAGGGCATGTTCACGACAGCGCTGGACGAGGGCGAGCTGATCACGACGGTCCGGTTCCCGGTACCGCAGGCAGCGAGTTACCAGAAGTTTCTGCAGCCTGCCTCGCGCTTTGCGCTGGTGGGTGTTTTCCTTGCCCGCTTCGCGGACGGGGTGCGCGTTGCCGTGACCGGAGCCAGCGAAGACGGCGTGTTCCGTTGGAGCGAAGCCGAGCAGGCGCTGAGCAAGGAATTCCGGCCCGATGCCCTTATGGATCTTCGGGTCAACCCGATGAACATGATCGGAGATCTGCACGGCAGCAAAGACTACCGCGCGCACTTGGTGGGTGTCATGACCCGGCGGGCGGTTCAAGCCTGCATGTAACGCGGTCGCGGTGACTGCTTTGGGCCCCGGACGTGTTCCGGGGCCTATTTCTTTTTCGCGACACGCGGAAGCCTTTTGGGCTGCCAGTAGGCTCCGGCATCCTCGCGCGCTTTCTGATAGTCCTGAACCCGGTGATAAGCCGCGTCGCCCTTGACTGCGAAAAGGTGGCTTAGAAGAACCTCGAGAACGGCCATCGCTCCGGAGAAGCTGGAGAACTGATGCTGTGATCGGGTGCTGACGGTCAAGGTCACGTCCGCCTCGACCCCCGGAGCAATGACATCGCTGTCGGCCAGCAGAACAACACGCATACCCTTTTCCCGGGCAGACCGGATGGCACGTATCGTGTCGGCCGAATAGGGATGAACGGTGATTGCGAACAGGCAGTCGGTTTCGCCCGCGCTCAGAAGGTCGTCGATGGCCGATCCCATATGCCTTGGGATCAACTGCATTCCCGGGTGGGCCATACGTCCGGCGTAGTGGAAGTAATAGGCCAAGGCATAGCTTGCGCGGGTTGCGGTGACCAAGCACTGGGGAGCATCGGACATCAGGGTGACTGCGGATCTGACCTTGACCGGATCCAGCTGGCGCAACGAACGTGACACTACGTTCATTTCGTTGCGGGCATAACTGGCCTGTGCCGACGCAAAGGCATCGCCGGCATTCAACTGGGTCAGCCAATCCCGGCTGAGGCGGTCTTCGCTGTCTGTCACTAGATCCCTGCGGAAAGGGCGGCGAAAGGCTTCGAAGCCATCAAAACCAAGATGCTGCGCCAGCCGAACGATCACGTTTGTGCTGACGCCGATCTTTTCGGCAGACACGCGGATGGAGTCGATTCCGAAATCGCCCGGATGGTCGATGATGTATTTTGTTGCGGCCTGCAATTGGGCCGGCAAATGGTCGATCTCTCGGCGCAGCCGATCCATCAGGTGGTGGGTTGAGGGTGTCATGATGGGAGAAAAACAAATGTTATCATTATTACAAGAGAAAAACATCCTCACACGAGCTAAGCACGCAAGAAACCGATAGGATGATTCAATGTCTGACACACAGGCTTCGTCGCTTCCGTATGTTTTGGTCGCACCGAACGGTGCGCGACGCAGTCATGCGGATCACCCCGCCTTGCCGGTTTCGACCGGTGAGATTGTGGAGACGGCCATTGCCTGCCACGCGGCCGGGGCAAACGGGTTGCACCTGCATGTCAGGGATGGGCAGGGCGCGCATTCTCTGGATGCAGGGCGCTATCGGGAGGCTATGGCCGAGCTT
This sequence comes from Ruegeria sp. BHSA162, assembly GCF_059613385.1. Lineage (NCBI taxonomy): Bacteria > Pseudomonadati > Pseudomonadota > Alphaproteobacteria > Rhodobacterales > Roseobacteraceae > Ruegeria > Ruegeria sp. BHSA162. Next base: position 11,695 of record NZ_JBXWSK010000082.1, on the reverse strand, counting down.
GCCCGAACCGTGCCCACTATGGATGTTCAGATCACGACCGAGGCCGCCGGTATCTTTGACGTTTCTGCGCAGTTGGAGTGCCTGCAGCAGGTGGCCCCGAAATGGGCCTCGATCTCGGTTCGGGAAATTGCGCGCGCGCCCGATCTGGCCCCGCGGGTCTATGCGCTGTGTGCGGAACAGGGAACTCGGGTGCAGCATATCCTCTACGATTCGACGGATGCGGATCTGCTGGAGCGATGGCAGTCGGATGGGATCGTGCGGCGCGAGCAGGAAGACCGCTTGCTGGTGCTGGGACGCTATGCCACCGGGCAGGAATCCCAACCGGCGGACCTCGAGGCCTTTCCCGCTGCTCGTACGCCTTGGATGGTTTGTGCTTTCGGGCGTCTGGAACACGCCTGTCTGGCGGCTGCGGCCGCTCGTGGCGGCGATGTCAGGGTCGGTTTTGAGAACAGCCTGACGAACTCGGATGGAACCCGATGGACGGACAACGCGACCTCGGTCGCGGCGTTGATCGCTTTGCTGAAAGGGAAATGATATGAGCCATGTTTTTCCGCGCCACACCAAGGCGGAATTGCCGGTCGCTGTCGGCGGTGATGGGTGTTATTTGATCGACGCGCAGGGCAAACGGTATCTCGACTGTGGGGATGCGGCCGTGTCGTGCCTGGGACATTCAAACCCGGCAGTGATCCACGCGGTGCAGGAGCAGGTTCAGAAGATCGCTTTTGCCCATACTGGTTTCATGACCTCGGAACCGGCCGAAGCCCTGGCGGATCTCCTGATCCAGCACGCGCCCGGATCGTTGGACCGGGTCTATTTCGTGTCCGGCGGTTCCGAGGCGACCGAGGCCGCGATCAAGCTGGCGCGCCAGTACTTCCTTGAAATCGGGCAACCCGAGCGGTCTCGGGTTATCGCACGGCGGCAGAGCTATCATGGCAATACGCTGGGCGCGCTTTCAGCGGGCGGAAATGCATGGCGACGGGCTCAATTCGCACCAATGCTGATCGAGATGAGCCATATCGCGCCCTGCTACGAATACGCCGAAAAGCCCGAAGGCGAGAGCAGCTATGACTATGGCCAACGCGTGGCGAATGAGCTTGAGGTGGAGATCCTGCGGCTGGGCCCCGAGACCGTGATGGCGTTTATGGCGGAACCGGTGGTCGGGGCCACGTTGGGCGCCGTCCCCGCGGTCGAGGGGTATTACAAGCGGATCCGCGAAATCTGTGATCAATACGGCGTGTTGTTGATCCTCGACGAGGTCATGTGCGGCATGGGCCGGACCGGCCATCTGTTTGCCTGCGACCACGATGGGGTGGCGCCGGATATTCTTTGCATCGCCAAGGGCTTGGGGGCTGGATATCAACCCATCGGTGCCACGCTGTGCACCGATCGGATTTATGACGCCATCCGAAATGGCTCGGGTTTCTTCCAGCACGGCCATACCTATGTCGGACACCCGGTGGCCACTGCGGCAGCCCTGGCTGTTGTGACAGAACTTACCTCGCGCGATTTGCCGGCCCGTGCCCGCGACATGGGTGACAAACTGCAAACCAAACTCGAGGCGGCCTTTGGCCAGCATCCCAATGTCGGGGACATCCGTGGTCGCGGCCTGTTCCGAGGCATCGAACTGGTGGCTGACAGAGATACGCGCGAACCGTTTGACCCGGCCCGGGGAGTGGCGGCCAAGATCAAGAAAGCCGCCGTCGAAGCGGGTTTGATCTGCTATCCGATGTCCGGAACACGCGACGGCAGGAGAGGCGACCATGTGCTTCTGGCCCCGCCATTCATCATCGAAGAGTCGCAGTTGGACGAACTGGTGGACAAGTTGTCGGTTGCGATTTCCAAAGCAATCTGACACGCCGCCCTGACTTTGACCCACAAATAAAAAAGCTCCCTCGAACAAGGGAGCTTTGGTCACTCGGATCCATGTGCCGTCACTTCTGGGGAAGCGGTCCGATCATCATGATCATCTGGCGGCCTTCCATCTTCGGCATGTTTTCGATCTTGCCGATTTCCTTGACGTCTTCCGCCACGCGCTCAAGCAGTTCACGTCCAAGGTTCTGGTGCGCCATTTCCCGGCCGCGGAAGCGCAGGGTCACTTTGACCTTGTCGCCATTCTCGAGAAACTTGAAAACGTTCCGCATCTTGACGTCGTAATCATGCGTATCGGTGTTGGGCCGGAACTTGACCTCTTTCACCTCGATGATCTTCTGTTTCTTGCGGGCTTCGCTTTCGCGTTTCTGCTGCTCGTACTTGAACTTGCCAAAGTCCATGATCTTGCAGACCGGCGGATTCGCGTTGGGCGAGATCTCGACCAGATCAAGACCGGCATCGGCTGCCATCTGCATGGCCTTGGCGGGATGAACCACCCCGACATTCTCACCTTCGGCGCCGATCAGGCGAATTTCGGGGGCACGGATCTTTTCATTGACGCGCGGGCCGGTATCACGTTGTGGCGGCGCGTTGTGAGGTCTGCGGGCTATGGGTTCATTCCTTTGATAATTGCCGATTTCCGAGCCGGGAACTTAAACTGAGACGAAGGTTCTTTCAAGCGCCATATAGGTGCTATGACACGAAATTCGCACGTGTCGACGCGGTGCTCGGGCCGGCGGAACGGGCGTTCGCCGGCCCGGATCTCGGCTCAGCCGACAAAGGCTTTTTCGATCACGAATTCCTTGGGGTCCGAGTTCGCGCCTTCGCGCAAGCCGAACTCTTCGAGAATGGCCTTGATGTCGTGGTTGAAGGCCAGGCTGCCGCAGACCATCGCTCGATCGGTCTCGGGCTTGATGCCGCCTTCGACGCCCAGGTCCTTGAAGACGGTTCCGTCCTTCAGCAGGTCGGTGATCCGGCCCATCTTGGGGCTCTGTTCGCGGGTGGTGGTCGGGTAATAGCGGATCTTGTCGGCGAAACCTTCGCCGATCAGTTCGGCCAGCAACTCGTCCTTGCGGATGTTCTCGATCAGCTGGCGGCCATATTCCAGTTCCGCCACTTCGCGGCAGGTGTGGGTGATGATGACCTCGTCGTAGTCCTCATAGGTCTGAGGCTCGCGCAGCAGCGAGGCAAAGGGGGCAAACCCGGTTCCGGTGGCAAAGAACCACAGGCGCTTGCCCGGCAGCAGTGCATCATGCACCAGCGTACCCACAGGTTTGGGCCGCAGAATGATCTGATCGCCGGGCTGGATGTGCTGCAGTTTCGAGGTCAGCGGGCCGTCCTGCACCTTGATCGAATAGAATTCCAGTTCCTCGTCCCACGACGGCGACGCGATCGAATAGGCGCGCAGCAACGGTTTTCCGTTGTCGCCCAAAAGGCCGATCATAACGAATTCGCCCGAGCGGAAGCGCAGCGATTGCGAACGCGTGACCTTGAACGAAAACAGGCGGTCGGTCCAGTGTTTCACTTCCAGAACGGTCTGGGCGTCCGGCAGGACGGGGGCCTTCACGGCGGTTGCTTCGGTCACGGGCTTCATCTCTGTCATCGTTTCACTACCGGTCTGGTAAACCGGCATCTCCGTTTAAGCTTTGATCCAGGTCAGGAAAAGGGGGCAGATTGCCCCGATCGTTGCGTCAGCCGCGCAGGCGGGCCTGATAATCGTGGTCCTGCCAGTTGGCGCGGGCCAGCCATTGGTCCTCGGGATGGCGGGCGGCAAGGTCTGCGTCAATCTCGACTTCATCGAAGCCGCTGCGCCGAGCCATCGCGTATTGGTCGGCCAACACGTGTCCTTTCGCGCGCAGACGGCCTTCATAGCCCTTCAGGCGCAGCGTGCGGGCAATGGTAAAGCCGCGGCCATCGGCGAAGGACGGAAAGTCGACGCGCACCATGCGCGTGTTTCCAAGCCGTTCGAACAATTCGTCGGGGTCCGTATCCGAGGTGACGTCCAGTGCGATCACATCGTTTGCGGCATCGTCGAGTGTGACAAAGCCGTCGGTCCAGTCATCAGGGGCAAAGCCCCGGTCATTCACGATCACGTTCATGTTTTCTCTCCGCTGCGTACCATTTTGCCGTCGACGAAATGGATGCCGCATTCTTCCTTGTTCTGATCGCGCCAGCGTCCGGCGCGGGGATCTTCGCCATCCTTCACCGGCGAGGTGCAGGGCGCACAGCCGATCGAGGGATAGCCCTTTGCCACCAACGGATGCCGGGGCAGGCGGTTTTCTTCCATGTAGGCGCGCACGTCCTGAGGCGCCCAATGCGCCAGAGGGTTCACCTTGATCCGGCCGGTGCCGTCCTCGACCTCGAAGAACTCGAGCGTGGCGCGGGTACCGGATTGGAACCGCTTTCGCCCTGTAATCCAGCCTTCATAGCCCGCCAAGGCCCGCTGCAAGGGGAAGGTCTTGCGCAGGTTGCAGCAGGCATCCATGTCGCGCAGCCGCAGTGCGCCATAGGGGTCTTCGCGCTGAATATCCTCGTCATCCGCGCGGATAATCTGGACGTTCTTCAAACCCAGACGCTCGCTGACCTCATGCTGGTATTCCAGCGTCTCGGTAAACAGCATCATCGTGTCGATGAACAGGACCGGCGTGGCCTTGTCGACCACGGCAGCCATGTGCAGCAACACCACCGACTCGGCACCGAAGCTGGAGACCAGCGCCAGGTTGCCTGCCTCCTCAAGCGCACCATGCATGACGTCATGTGCGCTGTGGTGGCGGAACCGGGCGTTCAGCGCCTCGACCTTTTCGGTCAGTTCGCGTCGTTCCCGGCCCAGTTCCGTCTGGATCAGGTCAAGCGGCATTGGCCCGCGCCTCGGGGTAGAGGGCCGCCTTGAACGGGGCCATTCCAACACGGCGGTAGGTTTCCAAAAAGGTCTCCTCGGCGCTTGCGCGCTGTTCCAGATAGGTTTCCACGATCCGTTCGACCGCGGGCACGATTTCGTCATAGGCAAAGCCCGGACCGGTGCGGTCGCCGATGGCGGCCGTTTCGGTGGCGTCTCCGCCCAGCGTGATCTGGTAATTCTCGACGCCCGCGCGATCCAAGCCCAGGATGCCGATGTGGCCCACGTGGTGATGCCCGCAGGCGTTGATGCAGCCCGAGATCTTGATCTTCAGGTGGCCGATGTCGTGCTCCAGCTTCAGCTCGTCGAACCGGGTCGCGATCTGCTGCGCCACCGGGATCGAGCGGGCCGTTGCCAGTGCGCAATAGTCCATGCCGGGGCAGGCGATGATGTCGCTGATCAGACCGATATTCGCGGTGGCCAGACCGTGCTCTTTCAGCTTGGCATGGATCGCGGGCAGGTCCGATTTGTGGACATGCGGCAGGATCACGTTCTGCTCGTGGCTGATGCGCAGCTCGTCATAGGAATATTGCTCGGCCAGATCGGCCATCACGCGCATCTGCTCGGCGGTTGCATCACCCGGCGTCTGGCCGTGCTTCTTGATCGAGATCGTGACGATCGCGTGGTCCGCCTGCTTGTGCGGCGCGATGTTGGTGTCGATCCACGAGCGGAACACCGGGTCGTTCGAATAGGCGCTCTCGAACGCCGCGACCGAGCCTTCGCGGAAGGCGGGCGAGGCGAAATGCGCTTTGATCTGATCCAGCAGCGCCATGTCGGCACCCTTGAACTGCGGGCGGACCTGCAGGAAGCGCTCGTTCACCTTGGAGCGGATCGCGTCGATGCCGTGTTCATGCACGGTGATCTTGATGCGGGCCTTGTACTTGTTGTCGCGGCGGCCAATCTGGTTCCACACGGAAACTGTGGCCTCCAGATAAGCCAGCAGGTCGTCGAAGGCGACGAAGTCAGACAGCTCCTTGCCGATCATCGGCGTGCGGCCCAGACCGCCGCCCACCAAGACGCGGGCGCCCAAAACGCCGTCGCGCTCGATCAGTTGCAGGCCGATGTCATGGGCCTTGATCACGGCGCGGTCATGCTCGGACCCGGTGATGGCGATCTTGAACTTGCGCGGCATGAACTGAAATTCCGGATGGTCGGTGGACCACTGACGCAGCAGTTCGGCATAGGGGCGCGGATCGGCGACCTCATACGCGGCGGCACCGGCGAAATGGTCGGCGGTCACGTTGCGGATGGTGTTGCCGCTGGTTTGGATCGCATGCAGGCCGACCTCGGCCAGCGCGTCCAGCATGTCAGGCACGTCGCGCAGCTTGGGCCAGTTGTACTGGATGTTCTGGCGCGTGGTGAAATGGCCGTAGCCCTTGTCCCACTTCTCGGCCAGTAGGGCCAGCTGCCGCATCTGGGCGCTGTTGAGCGTGCCATAGGGGATGGCCACCCGCAGCATGTAGGCGTGCAGTTGCAGATACAGGCCGTTCATCAGGCGCAGGGGCTTGAACTCGTCCTCGGTCAGCGAGCCGTCGATGCGGCGTTCGACCTGGGCGCGGAACTGTGCGTTGCGCTCGGCCAGGAATGCTTTGTCAAACTCGGAGTAGCGGTACATCTTTGGCTGTCCTTTGTTGCAGCCCCGGATCCGGGGCCTTTTTACGGGGAGAGAGGGGCCTGAGGTCAGACCCGGGGCTGCGGGGAAGATTCCTGTTTGCCGTGGGCATAGTTGGACGGACCAGTCCGGCGGAAGTCTTCCCGAAAATGGGTGGGTTCAGGACCGTTTTCGCCTGCAACGACGTCGGCGAGATAGGCACCTACGATCTTGTCGACTTGCTTCTGTGCATCCAGAAGACGCAGCTGAGCGTGCGCTTCGTCGGTGATCAGCTCGGCCTCGCGCAGATCGCGCGACCAACGGTCATTGGCGGTCAGATAGATCACGTCGCCTTCCAGCAGGTCATTTGCGGTAACGACTTTGGGGGTGAAAGCGCGGGCCATCAGGCAAGCTCCTTGTTGAATTCGGTGACGGCTTTGGCCGCGTCGCGCGGGGCCAGGCCATAGAATGTGAGTGCAGGACCGTCGAGGCCGGCAGCGGCGAGGTCTGCAGACAGTTGATCCAGCGTCGTGGCGACAACGCGCTGATCAGGTCGCGAGGCGTTTTCGATCAACGTGACCGGCGTGGCGCGATCGGCGCCGTGCATGATCAGGCGTCCTTGAATGAAGCGCGCGGATTTCTTGCCCATGTAGATGGCTGCAACAGACCCCGGTCGGGCCAGCGCAGCCCAGTCGTGATCGGCAAAGCCCTGCATGTCGTGCCCGGTCAGAAACCGGACCGAGGAGTTTCGGCCGCGTCGGGTCAGGCTTTGGCCAATTCCGGCCACCGCCGCCGAGGCAGCGGTAATGCCAGGAACGATCGTCCACGGGATACCGGCGGCGTCCAGCGCATCGATCTCTTCGTCCAGCCGGCCGAAGAGGGTCGCGTCACCGGATTTGAGGCGAACGACCCGCTGTCCCTTGAGTGCGTAGTCAACCAGCAATGCGTTGATGTCACCCTGCTTCCAGGACGGACCAAAGCCGGCCTTGCCCACGTCGACCAACCGGGCGTTCTGACCGGCCAGTTGCAAAACCTCTGGGCTGATCAGGCGATCATGCAAAACAACCTCGGCCCGCTGGAATGCGGACAGGGCCTTGAGAGTCAGCAATTCAGGATCACCGGGTCCTGCGCCGACGAAGTCGACCTGTCCCGTTTGTCCTTTTGTCTGCGTGGCCTTCATTGGGTAGCCCTGGCTGTTGTTTGACTTGGCCCTCAATATAGGAAATATTCCCGACCAGATGCCATATTGCCGAATAAATAAGGACAAGCGTTCTAAATTGCGCGGCAGGCGGAACAAGGGTTTTCATTCGGAAGGAAAATTGGAATGTCGGTTCGAATAGACGACACGGATCGGAAAATTCTGGCCGAGCTGCAGCGAGACGCCAGTCAATCGCTGGACGAAATCGCGGCCAAAGTGGGCAGTTCAAAGACACCCGTTTGGAATCGGATCCGCAAGATGAAAGGGGCCGGAATCATCGGTCAGCAGACCGTTCTGCTGGACGCAGAGGCGCTGGGTTTCGAGGCGACGTTCTTTGTTCTGATCCGAACCTCCGAGCATGAGGCGGATTGGCAACGCAAGTTCCTGCAGGCCCTGCGTGATCGTCCCGAAGTTCAAGAGGCGCACCGCCTGGCTGGCGACATCGACTACATTCTGAAGGTTCGGGTCAGGAACGCACGGGCCTACGATGCGTTTTATCAGGCGCTGATCTCGGAAGTGCGCGTGCACAACGTCACGGCGCTGTTGTCGATGGAAGAAATCAAGTCGACCACCATGCTGCCCCTGAACGCCCTGGCAGACACCTGATCGGCGCTCAGGCTTGGACCATTAGTCGTGTCAGCCCGTGGAAGTGGTAGGTGTTCGCATATTCCGGAGATTCGGCCAGTCGCAGGCCCGGACAGCGGTCAAAAAGAACCGGCAGAGCGATCCGCATTTCCAGCCGGGCCAGCGGAGCGCCGACGCAGAAATGCAAACCACCGCCAAAGCTCGTGTTGGCCTGAATGCTGCGGGTGGGGTCGAATTTGTCCGGGTCGGTCCAGACGTCGGGGTCACGGTTGGCGGCCCCAAGCATCAACGCCACCTGATCGCCGCGGGCAAACCGATGGCCGAAAACCTCGACGTCCTCATAGACATAGCGCGTGAACATATGTAGCGGCGGGTCGAAGCGCAGGATCTCCTCGACCGTCATGTCGATTGTGTCCGGGCCCAGGGCATCAGGGCTGGTTCCGGACTCCAAAAGCGTTTTGACGCCGTTGCCCAGCGAATGAACGGTCGCCTCATGGCCGGCGTTCAACAAAAGGATGCAGGTTGCGATCAATTCGTCTCGAGACAGTTTCTCACCGTCTTCCTCTGCCGTGATCAAACGGGTGATCAGGTCGTCTTTCGGTTCGGATCGGCGGTGAGAGACGTAGTCGTTCAGAAATGCGGAGAACTCGGCGGAGGCCTGTGCTGCCTGATCTTCGGTCTCACGGGTGCGGCTGGCCTGATACATGGCGACCATGGCGTGGGACCACTGCAACAACTGCGGTGCCATGCTCTCGGGCACACCCAGCAGCCGGCAGATCGTGATCACCGGAACCTGCGTGCAATAGGCATCCAGAAGGTCGAATGGAGCATCGGGGAATGCGTCGATCAGGTCGTGACACAGCCTTTCGATGTCCGGTGCAAGCGCTCCGATAGCCCGCGAGGTAAAGGCGCGCAGAACCAGAGCGCGAAGGCGGGTATGGCGCGGAGGTTCGGCTTCGAGCAGCGAATGCGCTTCGACCGTCAGCCACGGCGCAAGGTGATCGGGGCCTTTTGTGGCCATCTCTGGCGGTACTTCGCGTCCGAAACGCCGATCGCGCAAAAGCGCCTGGACCGCCGCGTGAGACATCGCCGCGGGTATGTCGTAGTCCTGCCAGTGTACCAGGTCACCCTGATCGCGCGCAGCCCGGTAGAAAGGGTAGGGGTTTTGAACAAATTCGGGCTCGGTCGGAGATTGGTGAACGGTCTTCATGCGGCGCAGACTTGCCATGCGGCGCTTTGAATGCAAGACCCTGTTTCATGCAAAGAGTTTGGGTCACGATTGGTTTCCTGTTCGCAGTCGCGCTGTTGTCGGCGGCCGTCTGGTCTTATGGGTACCGGCAGGCACTCTCTCAGCTTAGCGAGAAAGCCGAAGCCGATCTGGAGTTGGCGTCGGATCGTCTGAGCACGCAGTTGCAGGTCTATCAGGAACTTGCAGTGTTGATGGCCGAGCATCCCGCATTGCGGGCGTTGGACACCAGCGACCGGCGGCGGGCGGCGCAGGCGCTTCTGCTGGAGGTCGCGGACAAGACCTCGGCTGTGGATGTGCTTTATGCGGACAAGACCGGGCGCGTTCTGGCCGCTGCGCGGGATGTGGTGAATGGTAACATGGCTGACCAGCCCGCGTTTCAACGCGCGCTACACGGCGCTCTCGGCAGTTCTCACGGGGTTTTGCGCGACACAGGAAACCGCATCTATTCCTATGCGGCGCCTGCGTTTTCAGAAGATGGTCAGGTAACCGGAGCCCTGATGGTCATCGCGGATGTCGAAGACGTTGAAAGCACGTGGCGCGGCAGTACCGAGGCGGTGTTCTTCGTGGATCGTGCTGGCTCGGTCTTCATTTCCAACCGGTCCGAACTGCTGTTCTGGCAACGTCCGCCGGGACAGATCGGCTTGCAGCCGGCTGATGGCAAGCTGGGCGCGTTTTCGTCTACACGCATGGGCCCGCATGAACTATGGTCGATCGGCTGGAGCCCGTACCTGCCGGATCGCGCCCTGCACCTGACCCGCGATCTGCCGGTGATCGGAATGACTGGCGAAGTCTTGATGGATGTGACGCCGGCACGACGGCTGGCCGGACTGCAGGCTGCCGCGGTCGCGGCGATCTGCCTAGCCTTTGGCGCGTTGCTGTTTTTGGCGACCGAGCGGAGGCGTACGTTGGCCGAAGCCAATGCGGTGCTGGAGAGCCGGGTGGCCCAGCGGACCCGCGCGTTGACGGCCGCCAACGTGGCTCTGCGCCGCGAGGTGGCCGAGCGGCAAGAGGCCGAAGCGGCGTTGAAACGCGCGCAGGACGATCTGGTTCAGGCCGGCAAGCTGAGCGCTCTGGGGAAAATGTCGGCGGGCATCAGCCACGAATTGAATCAGCCGCTGATGGCGATCCGGCAATACGCCGACAATGGCACGGCCTTTCTGGCGCAGGGCAAGCCCGAAAAGGCCCGCGAAAACCTGGGGCGAATCTCGGACATGGCTGCCCGTATGGCACGCATTATCAAGAACTTGCGCGCTTTTGCCCGCAATGAGAGCGAGCCGATGGGCAAGGTCGATCTGGTTCAGGTGCTCAATACGGCCGTCGAACTGACTGACGGTCGGTTGCGCTCGGACGGGGTCACGTTGATCTGGCAGCCGCCCAATGCACCTGTCTTTGCCTGGGGCGGAGAGGTGCGGCTGGTGCAGGTCTTCGTCAATCTGATTACCAATGCCGCCGACGCGATGACCGGTCGGGAAACCCGAAGCCTGACGATCACGCTGACCCGTGGCGAGCGGTTGATGGTCGCGGTGCGCGATACCGGCCCGGGCATTCAGGATCCCGATCGCGTTTTTGAGCCGTTCTACACAACCAAAACCGTTGGCTCATCCGAGGGAATGGGCCTTGGCCTTTCGATCTCATACGGTCTGGTCCAGAGTTTCGGAGGAGAGATACGCGGCGCGAACATGCCCGACGGAGCAGAATTCACCGTCGAGTTGGAACCTTTTGAAAAGGAAGCAGCGGCATGATCCTAACGGTTCTATTGGTCGATGACGACGCTGCCGTGCGTGAGGCACTGGCCCAGACTCTGGAGCTTGCGGACTATTCCGTAATTCCCGCTGGATCGTTTGTGGCTGCCAAAGACCATATCCGGGACGATTTCCCAGGTGTGATTGTCTCGGATATTCGGATGCCGGGACGGGATGGGTTTCATCTTCTGTCCTATGCCCGCGAGGTCGACTCGGAGTTGCCGGTCGTTCTGCTGACCGGCGAGGGCGACATACCGATGGCGGTGCAGGCCATGGGGCAGGGCGCGTTCGACTTTCTTGAGAAGCCCTGCGCTGCCGCCGATCTGCTTGCGGTTCTGAGCCGCGCATTTGCTGCGCGCAATCAGGTATTGGACGACCGTGCAGCCAAGCGCGAACTGGAGAAGGGCGATCCTGCGGCCCGCTTGTTGTTCGGTTTGTCACCGCAGGCTGATGCATTGCGGAACAGGGTGCGCAGCGTTGCCCCAACTCAGGCCGAAGTTCTGGTCACCGGACCGCCCGGCAGCGGTATTTCGAAAGTCGCGGAAGTCATCCATTTGATGTCACC
>NZ_JBXWSK010000081.1:0-14771 GCF_059613385.1 Ruegeria sp. BHSA162 | reverse complement strand
ATGCGCGAACTGGTGCAGGGTGCGACTCAGGTCATTCGCCAGCGGATGCTCAGCGAACTCTATGCCATCGACATGCAGGCCAACGCGTCTCTGCGGTCCCTGCCGGGCTGGCAGGAGCCGACCGACAGCCGTATGAACACCAGTGCCGTGCGCTGGTTCCGTCCGGATACCACCGCATTGACCCGAGGGATTACGGTCGAGTTGCGGGTGAACTGGTTGTCGCGTCTGATTTCGCGGAAATCCGTCGTCTCTCGCGCCGAGCGCATGATCGTGCAGGAATTCGAGATGATCGGAGATGATCTGATCGATACCGCACGCGAGAACCTGCTGGAGCGCTTGAACACCGCTCTGGATCATTTCCTGGCCCTGCTCGCCGGGCATCTTGAAAACCGCACCGCGACGGGCGAGACATGTGAGCGCACCCAGGCGCAGGTCGATTTCGACCGCGCACGCCGGATCGCGGACGAATTGCAATCGACCTTTGGCGCTGAACACAGCGACGAACGACAAGCGGAGGCCGCCGAGTGATTGAATTTCCCGGAACCGAGACGGAAGTGCGTCAGCTTGACCGTTTTCTGACCGCAACCGAACGCCTTCCGTCCACGCCCGAGTTGGACGACATGCGCGCGCGGGCACAGTCCCACGCCGAGCGTTTGTCAAACGCGGTTTCAATCGGTTTTGCCGGGGAATTCGGCGCCGGGAAGTCCAGCCTTGCCAACATGCTCGCCGGAGCTGACATCCTGCCCACGGGTCCGCAACATCTGAAATTGCCTCTGGTGATTGTCACCTATGCGGACACGCCTGAAACGACCGTTGGGTGGTGGGACCGCGAGCCAAAGGTTTATTCCGGCATCGCCCTGGAAAAGGCCGCGGCCGACAATCCTGATTTTATCTCGGTGGGGCTGAACACCCCTGCCCTGCGCGAAATCTCGTTGTTCGACCTGCCCGGCTCCGGTGCGCTGGACGACACTTACAAACAAACGCTTGATTTGTTGAAATTCGTCGATTGCGCCATCTGGTGCACGAACGGAACCAACGCTTGGCGCGAGACCGAGCGCCATTTGTGGGCACAAGTCCCGCAAAACCTGCGCGACAACAGCTTGCTAGCCGTCACTCACACGGACCTGCCCCCTGTCCGCGACGCCCTCGATCGCGTTCTGTCGCGGTTGGAGAAGGAGAAGTCGGGCATGTTCCGCGCGATCGTACCGATCGGGACACCAGTTGCCGTTCGCGCCATGGCGCAAGAGCCGGAACCGGACTTCGCCTTGTGGGAAACCTGCGGCGGCCAGAACCTTGCGGAGAAGGTGCTTGAAATTGCGTCGCATCGCCGCCGAACGGATCTGGAGGCCGCGCGGCAGGACCTTGCCGCTGACTTCCTGCCGTTCTTGGAGACATTGACCGGCGCGGGCGAACAACCCGCTGCCTCGGACACCAGAACGGTACAGCCCAGTCTGGAATCTGCGCTGCCGCCGCTGGACAACCCGATCCTCGAAGACTGGCTGGCGGCGATCGCCAGCATTTACGAGGACCTGCGCGACAGTTCGGACATCGAACCGGCCGCCTTCCTGCAAAGCTGTCAGGAAATTGTCGAGGATTTTGCTGAACGGCTGGAAAACGGGTCCGAGATCGACCCCGAAGCCGACTGGATTCCGGGCGAGTTCGAAAAGGCAACCGACCTGCTTCTGCTGCTTCAATTCGAGAGCGGCGAAGGGCCACTCAAGGATGCGATCAGCATACTGGCGCAGCTCAGCGACAACTTGGCGTGGGCCGGCAGCACGGTCGCTTCGGCCCCTCCGAAGACCGGAACCTGAGTCATTCCCGCAAAGATTGAGCCGCGGCGCGGCGAATCGTTAACACTGGAATCATGATTCCATTGTTTCGAATCCGTGGACCATGGGTCGTCTGGCGCCCGGACTGAATCCTTTTCGTTCGCCGGTCTACACTACATATATGCGCTTTATCAGCACTTACATCAATATATTGATCTGCGTCCGAAGCCGTTCTCAGTGAAGCCACGAGGCGGCCCCATTAAAGTCAAATTTGAAACGTCTAACCGTTCTCAAGTGTCCTGCGGTTGTGTTGGTTGTGTGTTCGCGGGCTGATTGCCCGGTTATTTTGGCCGCAAGTTTTTGGAATGATGGGCGGGAAGAAATGAACCACAACCAGGCTGTCGGTGCATCGCACGACGAACCTCAAATTCAAGGTCTGCAACCGGGCGCGAAACTGCTGCGCGGCCAGTACGAAATTCTTCGCTTCCTCAGCAATGGCGGGTTCGGCATCACGTATTTGGCGCGTGACAGCCTCGAACGCGATGTGGTCATCAAGGAATGCTATCCGGGTGCCTTGTGCCGCCGCAACGGTGACCTGGTCGAACCCAATGATCCGGCCTTCAAGGACGACCTGCGCGCGATCATCGACCTGTTCATTCAGGAAGCCCGCAACCATGCTCGCCTGGTCCACCCCAATATCGTCGACGTGCACCAGGTCTTTGAAGACAACGATACTGCGTATATCGCGATGGACCTGATCCGCGGATGCGATCTGCTGGATTACATTGAGGACCCCAAGACCGAAACCGGCCCGGACTTTATCGTCCAAGTCACCGAAAAGATGCTGTCCGCGGTGTCGTTCATCCACCAAAGCGGGATGCTGCATCGGGACATTTCGCCAGACAACATCCTGATCGACGAAAACGGCGAACCGATCCTGATCGATTTCGGCGCCGCGCGCGAACAGGCTGCCAACCAATCGGCGGCCCTGTTGACGCTTCGGGTGATCAAGGATGGGTACTCGCCGCACGAGTTCTACGTGCGCGGCTCCGAGCAGGGTCCCAGCAGCGACTTGTATGTGTTGGCGGCAACGCTCTACCACGCGATCAGCGGCGAGCGCCCGATCGACGGCCAATCGCGCCTGAATGCCTTCAACAACGGACAGAAAGATCCCTATCAGCCGCTGACCGGTCGCTTCCAAGGTTACCCGGATGGCTTCCTTGGGGCGATCGACAAGGCCATGGAGGTCCACGCGACTGACCGCCTTCAATCTGCACTGGACTGGTTGCGGATGTTCCGCGGCCCCGGTGTCGAATTCGACAGCTTTGCCTATCGCCCCGTTTCGGTAATCGTGGCCTTGGACCGCAAGGACGAAGAGGCCGAAAAGGCCCGCATCAAAGCCGAAAGCGAAAACGCCGAAGCGGTTGTAACAGCCCTGCTGGCCGGCAATTCCGATCTGGCTCTTGGGCATGGCGAAAAAAACGACGACGGACCGGCAAGTTTTGCCCAGAAGGACGAGCCCGCAGCAGCAGTGGACACGGTTGTCCAAAAAGGATCGGGCGGCAACGGCAAGTTGATCGCGGGTGTCGCCGCAATCGCGATTTTGGCCGCTGGTGGATTCTTCGTGATGTCCGGCGGCTCGACCGAGACGGACCCGACACCGATCCAGACCGCGACGCCCACCGAGACGGCCGAACCTGCCGAAACGCAGACGGCCGAACCAGTGATCGCGCCCGAAGCAAACAAGGCAGAAGAAACCGCAGCAGCAACCGAAACAGAACAGCAGGTGGCAGAAGACCAGCCTGTCGAGCAGGCCGCAGCGGCTGTCACACCGCCGGCGGTGGAAACACAGGAAGAAGCGGCGCAGCCCGAAGAACCTGTCGAAGTGGCGGCGGTTGCACCGAGCGCTCCGGTCAATCTGGCCGAGACCCAAGTCAGCTATGCCCATTGGGATGTCAAAATCCCGTTCTCGACTTCGCAGCGGCGCGCCTCGACCGGAAACATCATCGCCATCACCGGTGTGGATGCCGACCAGGACATGTCCACGATCGGTGAATGGGTTCAGCGAGGCGCAGCGATCTATACCCTGAACGGCAGCCCTGTGCGCGCCGGAACGACGCTTGCCGCGCAGGTTCTGGACAACCTTCAGGTTGACCCGGACGGCTATATCCGTGTCGCGGCGCGGTATCGCCCCATCGGACAGACCCGCGCGCAGAACGGCCTGCTGGCCCTGCCCGCAATCCGCGAGTTCGGGCTGGCCAACGGTTACTCGTTCGAAGCCCGCGGCGCCGATTTGCCCGAATGGCAGACGGTTGTTGCCGGAGCACCGGCCGCAACGGCAGGTGGCCTGCAGACCGGCGACATTCTTGTCCGCGAGACTGTCTCGGGAACTGAGATGATTGCTGCCGACAGTCTGGATACCGCGCTGAACGCGTTGGTTTCCGAAAACAAGCCCGAAGCACGGTTGGTTGTGCTTAGAAACGGGTCGGAAACAACCGCCGTGATGCCTTTGGCGCAGGAGTGATCATACCGGTACGTATTTGATCCGCCAGTTTGTGTTTGCTGAGGAGGATGCCGTGTTTTGGCCCTCCTGGTGGGGGCCGGCCCGCCGCGAAAGGTAAGAGTGTTTCAGGTTTCCAACTTCATAAGTGCCGCTGCGCCATGCGCAGAGGTTCGTAGCAGCCCCACGGGTTACCTAAGCCCGTGCAAGTAGTCAAAAGGTGTCGACACCATGTTCAAATACAAAAGCCCACTCAGCCGGCTTCTCGAGGGTGCCGGCAAAACCAAAGAAGCCGAAGGGTCGGAACCCGAAGTCGAAACGACAGACAAGGCCGAGCCGATTGCGGACTTCAATGCACTGCGCCAGGCTCTGGCTGGTGGAAACCTGAGCACGGACAGCTACGAGGAAACCGACGAGCTGATCCCTGAAGAGAAGATGCCCGATTTCGCCGAGACCGAACAGACGGTGGAAGAGGCAACAGAGAGCGAAGAAACAGCCGAAGCCGCGCCTGAAGCGCCGGAAGAAGCCGAACAGGTCGTGACGCTGCACGTTGCGGCAACCGAAGAAGAAGAGACCATCCAGTCGGTCATGGCCGAAACTGCCGAACCCGATCTGGAGGAAGTCCAAGAGGAAGAGGCCTCGGCGCCGACCCCGTTCGAGTTGCCGGAACCCATTACAATCGAAACTGCCCCGGACGAAGCAGCGGCAAATGCCGAACCTGTGGCCACCGAGCCCGAAGAACCCGAAGCCGCACCGGAAGTCGCCGAAGCGCCGGCCTCGGATCGTCGGTCGCGCGTCAAGACCACCTTCCTCGGGTTCGAGCGCCCTGACACACATGTGCAGGAACTGATCGAAACAGCCGAACCGGTGGCCAAGACCGAAACCGCAGGCGCGACATTCCCGGTCGGTTGGCTGGCAGTAACCAGTGGCCCCGGGCGGGGGTCCAGCATCACGCTGACCGAAGGGCTGATGCAGATTGGCCGCAACGATGACCAGGCGATCCAATTGGATTTTGGCGACACCGGGATTTCACGGTCGAACCACGCCGTCATTGCTTATGACCCCGAAGACCGCAAATGCTATCTGGGCCATGGCGGCAAGGCAAACCTTGTGCGCCTGAACGGCAAACCCGTCCTCAGCACCGTGCCGCTGTCCAGCGGCGACCTGATCCGCATCAGCGAAACATCGCTGCGGTTCGTGGCCTTCTGTGACGAAAACTTCGACTGGCGGGACGCATAACGGATGCTGGCTACTCCGGCATATGACATTGCACTGATCCTGGATCAGGGTCAGCGCGACACGCAGGAAGACGCGGTTGCCTCACGGGTCTTTGATGCCGCCAACGCCGGTTATGTCGTGGTGGCAGACGGCATGGGCGGTCACGCCGCCGGCGAAGTGGCTTCGGATCTGGTGGTCAAGTCCTGGTGCGAAGTGCTCGACGCAGTTCTGGAAAATCCGGAATTGACCGAGAATACGCTGCTGGATGCGCTGCCCATGGCCGCAATGCAGGCCAACGCGGCCGTGGCGGGGTATGGCGACGACCAGCACCAAGGCTTCAACATGGGCTCGACCCTGCTGGGAGTTCTGCTGCTGGGCAACAAAGTGTTCTGGATCTCGATCGGCGACAGCCCTTTGTACCTGTTCCGCGACGGCGTTCTGTCTCAGATCAACGAAGATCATTCGATGGCGCCGGTCATCGACGCACAGGTAACCCGAGGGGAGCTGTCCGAAGCCGAAGCGCAGTCCCATCCCGACCGCAACCAGCTGACCTCGGTCATCATGGGCGCGGCGATCCCCAAGGTAGACTGCCCCGAAGACGCGCTGGAACTGACGACCGATGACCTCCTCATCCTCGGCAGTGACGGGCTGCAATATCTGGGCAACCACGACATCCAGTCCATCCTTCAGGACAACACTTCGGCCCTCTCCCAGGACATCGCCGACAGCCTCCTCAAGGCACTGATCGCCAAGGGTGATCCGGATCAGGACAACATTTCAATCGCCGTCATCAAAACGGCCCGACAATAGCAAAAGCAAAGCAACAGGACCCATGAGAACACACCTGATCATATCCAGCATTGCCCTGGCGGCAGCAACGGGGGCAGCCTCGGCGCAAGAGGCATGCTCGACCTACGAGATCCAGCGCGGCGACAGCCTGCGTGAACTGGCCATCAAGGTCTATGCGACCGAAGACTATCGCATCATCTACGACGCCAACCGCGACACGATCGGGTCCAACCCCAACATCATCCGCGTCGGCGACGTTCTGACCTTCCCCTGCCTCGAGGATGTCGGCCGCGCCGCGCCTGAACCGGAAACCGAGGCCGAGCGCATGGCCGCCGAGATGGCAGCCGAACTGGTCAAGGCCGCGGAAGAACGTGCCGCTAAGGCCATTGCCGAGGCCGAAGCCCGCGTTGCGGAGGCCCAGCAGGCCAGCGACAAGGCTGTCATCGGAGCCAAGGCAGCCGCGAAGAAGGAAATCGAGGCCGCCCGCGCAGAAGGTGCCGCCTTGATCCGCAACGCCGGTGACGGCACCCGCCCCGAGATCCGCGACCGGCAGTTGCTGCTGATCACCGGGGGCAACTACGCGCCGTTTACGGACGAAGCCCTGCCCAATCGCGGTCTGTACACGAACCTAGTCGAAACCGCGATGCTGCGGGCGGCGCCGGAACAGGCCTACAAGATCCAGTTCGTGAACGACTGGTCGTCGCATCTGGACCTGCTGATGCCCACCCTGGCCTTCGATGCCACGTTCCCTTGGTCGCGCCCGAATTGCGAAGAAGCCGAGGCACTTTCGGAGAGCGACCGGAACCGGTGCGAGACCTACAACTTCTCGAACCCGTTCTACGAAGTGGTCGACACGTTCTTCGCCAAGGATAGCTCAGGCTACGAAACCTCGCTCAGCTACGCGGAATTCGTCGGCACCACGATCTGCCGCCCCGAGGGCTGGTCAACCTCGCACATGGACGCTGTAGGTCTTTATGAGCCTGCGATCACCATCTTGCGCCCCGTCGATCCGGACGAGTGTTTCCACGCAGTCATGGACGGGCGGGCTGACCTGGTCGCCATCGAAGCGCATCTGGCCGTCGAGGCCATCGGTCGGCTGGGCTACGAACACAAGATCATCGAAAACCCCAACCTGGCGGCGATCAAGTCGCTCAACGTCATGACCCACAAGGACAATCCGGATGGGGAAGCGATCCTCGAGACGCTCAATCAGGGTCTGGCGATCATGCAGCAATCGGGCGAATGGCGCGACATCGTCTCGACCGCCCTGCGGTACCAAATGGAAAACGGATAAGGGCCGGCAAGGTCTGACAAAACAAAAGTCTGGAGGAAGTGGACATGTTTGAAATCAATCTGAAGAAACTGGTGGCGGCAGCCACCGCAGTAACCGCCCTCAGCGCCGGCGCCGCCGCCGCTCAGGAGGCCTGTACCAACTATACGGTTCAGGACGGTGACACGATGGCAACCATCGCCATTGCGGCCTACGGCACATCGAACTACCAGCCGATCTTCAACGCAAACCGCAACGTCATCACCAACCCGAACTCGCTTGAGCCGGGCATCGTTCTGGCCCTGCCCTGTGAAGACGGCAGCCTGCCGAATGGCCGCAGCGCGCAGGAAATCATCGCCGCGGAAGAACAGCGCGCTGCAAGCGTGAAACGCTCGAGCGTCTATGAGCCGCCGATCAAACTGGTCACCGGTAACGGCTGGGCGCCCTTCGCAGATGAATCGCTGAATGGCGGTGGCATCATCCCGCGTCTGGCAACCACCTCGTTGCAGCGGGGCGGCAACGCCCGCGACTATTCGGTTAGCTTTGTTGACGACTGGAATTCGCACCTGGAAACCCTGCTGCCGCTGGGCGCGTTCGACGTGTCGATGGCATGGAACATGCCGGACTGCACCAACCGCAGCTACGAATGGTCCTGGGAAACCGAGGTGCGCTGCACGCAGTTCGACTCGTCGGTCCCAGTCTATGACATCGTGGTCGGTTTCTACACCCTGCCCGAAAGCCAGTTTGCCAACGCGACCACCTTTGACGAGCTGAAAGGGTCGACCATCTGCCGCATGGACGGCTGGTTCATCCACGATCTGGAACAGCAAGGTCTGATCAATGGCGACACCATCACCTTGATGCAGCCGATCACCGCGCGGGAATGTCTGGATGCCGTGCTGACCGGCACTGCAGATGTTGCAACCTTCGAGGTCCAGCTGTTCTCGGACACCATGGTTGAAATGGGCCTGAACCAGAACGACCTGATCGAGAACCCCTTCGTGACCTCGCTGTCGTCGCTGCGTTTCATCGCGCACCGTTCGAACCCGTTCGGCAAGCAGTACCTGGCCATGCTGAACAAGGGCCTGAACGAAATGCGTGAATCCGGCGAATGGTACGCGATCGTTTCGGACTCGCTGCGCGAGCACAACGACAAACTGATGGCCGCGTCGAACTGATCCCTCGGTTCCGCGAATGACTGGGGCTGGTCGACTGACCGGCCCCTTTTTTATTCTCCGATCAACTGATCCAGCCGACCCGCAAGGCCGCCTGCCGGGATCAAACCCTCGACTTTGCGCAGAAGTCGCGCGCCGCCAAAGTTCAGCCACTGAGACTGCCGCAACGCCCAGTAAGCGGCTTTGGCAGTTCCCAAGGCCGCGAGTTGGTCCCGTGAAACCATGAACGACCGAGGTTCCACGATCTCGTAGGGATGCAGATAAACTTGCGGCGGTATGCCGGCCTGTTCAGACCGTTCGATCAATGTCCTCGCCAGACCCGAAGTCATGAACTTCAGATAGCTGCCTCCCAGACGCACCATCGGCCCCCTGCCCGTCAATGGCGTCATGAACAACGGCAAGATCCGGAGCGTGGTCAGCCCCATTTCCTGCGAAAACCGATCACATTCCTGCACCGAGGCGAAGAATGACGAACAGTCGTAGTCGAAATGACGTTCAATCAGGCGGTACTGTTCAGGCGTTGCGCGGTTCAATCGAAAACGCGGGGCGCGAAACCCTCGAACAGGGGTGTTCCCGGCCTCTTCCAAAGCTTGCCGCGCCTGACCCAGCATACGGTCTGTGGTCTCCGCAGACTGCAGGTCCATGCTGTCATGAAAATAGTAGTGGCAGGCAACCTCGTGGCCCCGCTTTGCGATTTCGGCCACCAGATCAGGCGCATCGCGTGCCACGACCCCCGTGCAGAAGAACGTTGCGGCGCAACCCGTCGATCCACCATGTGAGCGAAGGAAGCCATCAATGGTTTCAAAGCTTTGCCACAGCTCCTCAACTCTGAGGGGCCCGGTTTCCCAGACCCCCAGAAGGCGTTTCAGATCATGCGCAAAGTCTTCGAAATCGACGCTGAGAAACAGCCGGGTCACGCGACAGCTTGGGCCCGGGCGCTGTCATCCTTCAGCGCTTCGCGCAGTACGACGTAGTCACCGATCACCAACGCATCCACTCCCGATGCCGCAAATGTCGCGCAAGCATCCAGAGGCGAATAGACGATGGGCTCCTGGATATTGAACGAGGTGTTCAACAACACAGGCACTCCGGTCTTTTCGCCGAACCGCGTCAACAAGGCGTGGTACAGCGGGTTCGCCGACTGCGACACCGTATGTACGCGTGCCGTCTGGTCAGTATGGGTGATTGCCGGGATGTCTGCCGCCCGATCGTCACGCACACGAGCAACGATGTTCATGTAGGGGCTGGTCTGATCAATCTCGAAAAAGGTCGAGGCCGCCTCCTCTGCAACGCTGGGCGCAAAGGGCCGGAAATGCTCGCGTTTCTTGATCTTGACGTTCAGATCGTCGCGAATGCTGTCCTTGCGTGGGTCTGCAAGGAAGGATCGGGCACCCAGAGCACGCGGGCCAAACTCTGCCCGCCCCTGGAACCAAGCGATGATCTTGCCTTCGGCCAGCAGGTCGGACACACGGTCCAGGAACTGGTCAACAGGCAAGGCCTGCTGCGGTTCCGCACAATACTGATCCAAGGCAGCGGTGATGTCGGCATCTGCCCAATCGGCACCCTGATATGGGCTGCGGACCGAGGGCAGATCGACCTGCTCGCTCGGAATGCAGGCCAGCGCTGCGCCAACTGCACAGCCAGCATCATGTGGGGCCGGTGGAATGATGACCTCGTCAAACGTGCCGTCCGCGATCAGCGTTCCATTCGCCGTGACATTTAGCGCGCAGCCGCCAGAAATTACCAATTTGCGCAGGTCCGGATTGGCTTTGCGGACCGGCTCCAGAATATGGTGCAGGGCTGCCTCGAACGCGGCTTGCACGGATGCCGCCAGGTCCACGTGGCGTTCGTTCGGCGCGGTGCCGGGCTCGCGCCGGGTGCCGAACAGTTCTTCCATACGTGGATGGAACTCGCCGCGCAGGGCTGAGTGATAGTCGCACAGCGCGGTGTTCACGCGGTAACCGCCGTCATCGTCCAGGATCAGAATTTCGCGCAGGATGGCGTCGCGATAGATGGGTTTGCCATACGGAGCCAAGCCCATCATCTTGTATTCGCCTTCCAGCATCTTGAAGCCAAGAAAACCGGTGAAGGTCGAGTAGAAATGACCCAGCGAGTTCGGCCAGCGATGATCCGCCAGACCTTCCCGCTTGCCGTTCCGCACAACTGACACGATGGTCGAGCTTTCCTCGCCTCCACCGTCATAGGACAGGGAAACGAAGCTGTCCCAGTCACGCATCGCTTCGGCGTACAATTGGTGGGTCAGATGGTGGTTGATGTAGTGCAACTTGAAATCGGCCGGACCATGCACAGCCGTCAGGATCTTGCGGATGCGGAACAGGTCCATCCAGCCGCTGTCCTGTGACTCGTCCGACGAGGCATCTGACACGAACAGTGCCCCGATCCGCGCCGTTACGCTTTTTGCGGCTGAGGGGCGCTGCAAAATCTTGCGCATCGTGCCCATACCTCGGCCGACCATACGCCAAGGCTGCCAATAGACCGCAACCTCGTCGATGTCCGAGAACTTCAGCCCAGCAATGCGCAGAACTTCGGCGATCGCCTGATGGGGAAATGCCCCGTCATTCTTGACCCGCGTCAGCCGCTCTTCTTCGATTGCGGCAACCAGCTTGCCGTCCTTGAACAGCGCAGCGGCGCTGTTGCTCATTGTAGCCAAACCCAAAATTACTGACATAACCTAAAACACCCTTGGCCAAAAAACTTGCCTGATAACGCGGCCACGTTAACGGTCAGAGGCTGGTAGGTGCAACCCGGATGAAGGTGCTGCTCGATCAAATCTCAGCCTTTCACGGCCAACCGGAAGCCATGCAAGTGTGATTCACCGGACTTGTCAGCCTGTTGCACCGGTCTGGTGCCGGGCACTGCGCAGGGTACGCTACACCCACTCAGTGAACAATCGCGCCAAAAGTGCTCTTTCGTTCACGAATAGCCACTGCGTTAAGCCCGGCGGCAGCCGGTTACGAACTTGGGTTCCCCCAAACACCGAGCTTCTGCTAGGCTTAATCGTGGCATTTGTTTTGGTATTCGTGGAATGGATTTGCGGTTAATTCGATCCGTCAGCGCCCCGTCATTTTTGACCCGACGGACTGTCACATCTGTTTGCGAGACACCTGGTCTTTGGACCGTGACTTGTCGAGGGAAGGGCTATTCATGAAAATCCTGTCTTTCAAATCCGGACATGACGGCACAGTTGCAGGTGTCGACAGCACTGACGGGCGTCTGCTGTTTTCCTACGAGGCGGAAAAGAACAGCTTCCCCCGCTATACGCCGGTTACGCCTGACACGTTCATTGACGCGGGTCTATGGTTCAAGGATTTGCCGGATGTCCTGGCCCTCAGCGGGTGGTCAAGCAACGGGGCCGACCACGTTACAACTTCGGGGGCCGGATACTTCGGTATCGGCGCGGGGTCTGAAACAGCTGGCAAACGAACCTTTTTTGGCAAGTCGGTCGATTATTACTCTTCAACTCACGAACGGGCGCATATCTGGTGCAGCTATGCCATGTCCCCCTTTCGTCTGGGCGAGCCCTGTTATGTACTTCTGTGGGAAGGCGCATTGGGAGATTTCTACGAGATCGACAGCGACCTGACCATTCATCACCGAGGGCAGGTGATGACGGCCCCGGGCACACGCTTTGCGTTTCTCAATGCCCTCGCCGACCCCGACTTTCCGGTCACGGGCAACTCACCCCGGCCACAGGATCCCGGCCGCCTGATGGCAGCCTGCGCATTTGGCGAAGACGGTCCACCAGATGCGGATGAGACGGAACTGATCAACCGGTTGCTTTCCTCGGACCTGGGCGGCGACGCACTTCGCAAAAGCGATTTTGTGACTTCACCCTTCTTCAACATTGGAACGGACAGCCAAAAGCTGAAGAACATGGCCACCAAACTGTCCAAAGCGATATTCCAGATGTTTCGCGACTATGCGGAACAGAACCTGCCTGAAAAGCATCCGCTGCTGATCGCCGGCGGGTGTGGCCTGAATGGACACTGGAATACCGCGTGGAAGCAAAGCGGGCTCTTCCGTGAGGTCTTCGTACCGCCGACGACCGGCGACTCGGGATGTGCCATTGGAACCGCCGTGGACGCGATGCGCCACTATACCGGCCAAGCCAAACTGGAATGGTCGGTCTATTCCGGCCAGTCCTTCTGCGACGACCGCATCGACACGCAGGGTATGACCGCAACCGAACTGAACCTAAACACGATCGCCAAAGACCTGCTGGACGGAAAGATCATTGGCTGGACCCGCGGCAATTGCGAGATTGGGCCGCGCGCTTTGGGAAACCGGTCGATCCTGGCCGCGCCGTTTTCCCCGGAGACACGTACGCGACTGAACCGGATCAAGGGACGGGCCAGCAACAGTCCAGTGGCGCCGTCTTGCCTGGAAGAGGATGCTGCACTGCACTTCGACATCAGCGCGCCCTCGCCATACATGATGGACTTTTACCGCGTTACCAATCCGGACCTGGCCGCAGTAACCCATGTCGACGGTTCGGCGCGGGTACAGACGGTCAACCGCAACCAGAACCCCTATTTTTACGACCTTCTGGCCGCGTTCAAGGCGGTGTCGGGGGTGGGCGTGCTCTGCAACACCTCGCTCAATTTCAAGAACTCCGGCTTCATTAATACAACTCGGGATCTGGCACATTATGCCCGCCAGGTCGGGTTGGATGGATTCGTCGCGGGCAATACCTATTACACATTCGACAACCCGCGCTGTTGACCGAACAAGCTATCAAGCGAGCAACCGATCATAGATCTCGCAAACCCCGTTCACATGAATATCCAAGCCGAAATTTGCACGGGCATAGTTCTTTGACGCTTGTGAAATCTCCTCGAACAACGCTCTGTCCTGATGCAACTTGCGCACAGATTCCACGAATGCCTGAGGATCGTCGGGGTCGACCAGCACACCGGTTTCCCAGTCCGTGATCGCTTCGATGTTGCCGCCGTGACGGGTCGCGATGACTGGAGTTCCCAAATACATCGCTTCGATCAACGTACGGCCAAACGGTTCGTCCAGAGCGGTCACCAGATTGGCATCCATTGCAGCCATGTACCCATCGATCGGCTGTCGGAAACCCATCATATGGATATGCTCGCTGGTCCCCGCCTCATTTGCGATGCGAAGGCAGGTCTGGCGCAACGGTTCGTCCCGCTCGGCCGCGCTGCCGAACAGAAGACCATGCACCGGAGTGTCGGGCATCGCATTTTGCACAGCCGCGATGACCCTTACAAAATGGTCGGGACGCTTGCGCGTGACGAAGTTTCCGAAATACCCGAGAAGCAGCGCGTCATCGGGCAATCCCATCTCGGCGATTACGGCTGCTCGGGCTTCGGACCTATCCGGTGGGTCAGGGTTGAAATCAAATGGGCTGCGGATCACGGTGAACTTCTTGTCGACCGACCGCACCGGGTTGCTGGGCTTCGAAAAATGCGAAACGCTGATAATGTGGTCGGAAAATAGCGGCGCCAGTTTGTTGATCCCGAACGCGGTCGGATCCTGCCGGTGGTGCCAGATGTGTTTCCTGCCCGCCAGACGGGCCGGCAGCACCCAGTTGGCATGCATCCGACCTTCGTTTGTGTGAACGATGTCGGCATCGATGCGCTTTAGGACACTTGCCAGCCTCCATGCGCTAGAAGTCAGGTATCGCCCCGGGCCACAATCGCGCGGATAGCTGAGCCCGCCCGGAGACATCAGGCTGGGATCGTGCAGGATTTCGACGTCCAATCCCAGCGATCGGGCATACTCCGCCGCCGGGCCGGCCTCGTAGTGGACCAGGATATGGGGCACATACTTCGACCGGTCCAACGCCGCCGCAAGTTTCAAGGCTGACACGTGACTGCCGCCAATAACGGTGTCACCTTCGAAGGGAAATAGAATACGTCTTGGCATGGATGGTCTCAAAATACTCGTGACTCAAGGAATTTAGGGACAGGGCCGGAAGATCACCAACCCATCATGTTTCGTGTTTTCTGGCCAGATAAGACCGGATGGCGAATATGCAGCCCACCGTCCAGATCACATTG
>NZ_JBXWSK010000080.1:0-15035 GCF_059613385.1 Ruegeria sp. BHSA162 | reverse complement strand
AAGGCGAGGTTCAGGAAGTCATTCATGGTCGCCTTCCCACCAGCCTTTCAAGGCAGGTTGCCACGAGGGACGCAGCAGCAAGGATAGCTCTCGCCGAACGTGTTTCAGAATTGATCGCCCAGAATGCCAGTGTGACAGCCGAACTGCGCCAGTTCGAGCGCGACGCCCGTGTAACCCGGTTGCTGCACGAAACCTTTGTTTCCAGACTGGAGGAAGCCGCCGTCCAACAGGGCGCACAAACGTCGGACAGCCGCATAATTTCGACAGCCACTCCGGGTAAACAAGTTGCACCGCGTTCTGGTCTGATCATGTTTCTTGGGGTGATCGCCGGGGCGGCTTTGGGGCTGGGCATCATTCTTGTCCAGCAAATCCGGCAATCCGCGGTTCCGGCTGGGGCCGATCTGGAGATGGCCACCAGCGCACCGGTTCTGGGGCATTTGCGATTGGCCCCGATCCGCCAGCACAGTCGGTTGGTCGGGTACCTATCGACAAATTCGACGTCGCCGCTATCGGAAGCGGCCAGAAACCTGCGAACGTCTGTGCTGTCACCAAATTCGGACGCTCAACCACAAGTCATTCTGTGCACCTCGTCGGTACCGGATGAGGGTAAGATCACGATGTCGATTGCCCTCGCGCAAAGCCTGGCGGGGCTCGGTCGATCTGTTCTGCTGGTCGAAGCCGACATCCGGAGCCTGTCTTTCAGGTAGTATTTTCCAGACAACCCGAACGGTGGGCTGGTCACAGCGCTGACCGGAGGGACACCCTTGGGCAACCTTCTACGTACCGACACCCGGTTGTCGGTCAATGTTCTGATGGGCGAGCGCAGCACACGCAGCGCCGCGGATATTTTTTGTCTTCGCGCTTTCATGACCTCACGCAGAGGTTGCGGGCAGACTACGACAATATTCTGATCGACAGCCCGCCGGTTTTGGCCGTTTCTGACGTCCGGGCAATCGGGCAGGCCTGTGACGCGATCCTTCTGTCGGTTGCACCGGCCACCACGTCCCGCGCCCAGTTGGGACAGGTGCTGCGCGAGTTTTCTAGCCTGAACGTGCAGGTCACCGGGCTGGTCATGTCGGACCTGGGGTCAGCCCGAAAGCAGACCAATGCAGGCGGGCAGCCTTATGGGGCCTATGCCCGTTACTACGACGTGTGACGATCTAGCCGACGATCATCTGCTTCATGCGCAGGGCTTCGTATTCCAGCTCTTTCAGGCGGAAATGCACGACATCGCCGATGGTGATCATGCCGCAAAGCTTGCCGTCGCGAAGAACCGGCATGTGGCGGAATCGCCCCTCGGTCATCGTCTTCAGCACATCCATCAGCAGGTCGTCCGGTGTGCACGTCCGCACATCGCGGGTCATCAACGCCTCGACCGATTGTGGCAGCGTCTGACCCGGAGTATCCGCCATGCGGCGAACGATATCCCGCTCGGACAGGATTCCCTGCAGTGCGCCGTTCTGATCGGTGACGACAACCGCCCCGATGCGTTTCTCCTTTAGAATTTCGACCACCGAATGGATGGTGTCATTCGGCCGAACCGAAAACACCGCATCACCTTTTCCTTCCAGCAATTTGGCGACAGTGGTCTGAGTATGTGACAAATTCGACTCGGCGGATTGGCTGTAAGTGCTTGACCCGGCCTTGTCGCCACGTGTCGGGGGCTGGTAAGAGCTTGGGGCCATGGGCGGTCTCCTCCTTCAACGCTACAGGCTGTCCTCACCACCTTATCGCAGCAGAGAAACCTGTATAGGGTGCAAATTCAAAAACCGGTGCAACCGCGCCGGGTCGCAAGGAAAAACCGGACCCCGTGACCCAACTCCATCTGTCTCCTGCGGTTGCCGCCGTGATCTTCCTTCTGGTCGTGATCTGCGGGCATAATTTCCGCAAACTGTGGAAAGAACAGCCCCCGGGTTGGCAGAAACGTGCGTGGCTGTTTGGAGTGCCCGCTGCGGTCGGGCTGCTGATCCTGGGCTTCCTGCCGCTGGCGTCCTGACGCAGGTTTGACTCTGGGTGGGGCCGCTGGCATATGCCGGGCAACGCATTTCCAGGAGATCGCCCCATGCGCCGACTGCTTGCTCTGGCCCTGCCGCTTGTTGTTTCTGGCTGTCTGTTCGACGAGGAGCCCGAGATCGTCCGTCTGTCCGGCGAAACCATGGGCACGACCTATCACATCACCGCAATCGGCGAGGATCTGGACGAGGCTGCCCTGTCCGGCTCCGTGGAGGAAACGCTGGCGCAGGTGAATGCCAAGATGTCCAACTGGGACCCGAATTCCGAAGTCTCGGTCTTTTCCGCCTCGGCCAACACCGACCCGATGTCGGTGTCGAAAGAGTTCGCCTACGTGATCGCGGCGGCCAACCAGGTGCACGAGCAAAGCGGCGGCGTGTTCGACGTGACCCTTGGCCCGTTGATCGAGCTGTGGGGCTTTGGCCCGCGCAAGCCCGAAGACCCGGTGCCGTCGGATGCCGAGATCGCGGCGGCGCTGGAACAGGTGGGGCAGGCGCGCCTGCTGACGCTGGATGCGCAGGCCGGGACGCTGGCCAAGGCGCAGCCGGGCGTGGGGATAAACCTGTCGGCCATCGCCAAGGGCTACGGGATCGACGCCGTGGCCGAGACGCTGCGAGAGGCCGGCATCGAGAACTACATGGTTGAGATCGGCGGCGACCTGGTGGCCCGCGGTCAGAACGACAAGGGCGAGGCTTGGCGCATCGGCATCGAAAAGCCCGAAACCGGGTCGCAGACCATCCAGTTCATCGTACCGCTGGACAACCGCGGCATGGCGACCTCGGGCGATTACAAGAACTTCTTCGAACAGGACGGGGTGCGGTATTCGCACATCATCGACCCGACCACCGGACGTTCGATCACGCATCGGACGACCTCGGTCACGGTTCTGGCCGAAAATGCGATGATGGCCGATGCTTGGGCCACTGCGATGCTGGCGCTGGGGCAGGAGCGGGGGCTGAAACTGGCCGATCAGCTGGGTTTGGCGGTGTTTTTCATCTCGCGGGATGTGACAGGCGGCGAAGATGCCTATATCACGGTACAAAGCAGCGCGTTCAAGGATGCGCTGGGATCGAACTGAAGGGCGGGCCGGCTGATGAGCACCTTTATCCTCGCGTTTGTTCTGCTGCTGATCATCATGGTCGGCATGTCGCTGGGCGTGATGCTGATGGGCAAGACCATCAAGGGCAGTTGCGGCGGGCTGAACGCGATCTCGGGCGCCGACAAATGCGTGGTGTGCCAAAAGGACGTGGACCCCAACAGCCCCCTGCGTGACAAGCTGCAATGCAAGCGCGCCCGCCGGATGGTGGAACAGATGGAAAGCCAGGGCGCGCAGCACTGAATGGCCAAGGCCCGCAACATCCTGTTCATCATGTTCGACCAGCTGCGCTGGGATTACCTGAGCTGTTACGGCCATCCGCATCTGCACACGCCCAATTTCGACCGGCTGGCCGCGCGCGGCGTGCGGTTCACGCGGGCCTATATCCAATCGCCGATCTGCGGCAGCTCGCGCATGTCCACCTATACCGGGCGCTATGTGCAGTCGCACGGCGCCTCGTGGAACGGCATCCCGCTGAAGGTGGGCGAGCAGACCATGGGCGACCATCTGCGCAAGGCGGGGATGGACTGCTGGCTGGTCGGCAAGACCCATATGCGCGCCGACGCCGAGGGCATGGCGCGGCTGGGCTTGGAACCCGACAGCCTGATCGGCGCGCGCGTGGCCGAATGCGGTTTCGACGTGTTCGAGCGCGACGACGGGATGCGCCCCGAAGGTCCCGACGGGTTCTATGACCCCGACGGGGCCAAGGCCTATAACGCGTGGCTGGCCGACAAGGGTTATGACGGCGACAACCCCTGGCACGACTTTGCCAATTCCGGTCTGGACGCGGACGGAAACGTGCTGTCCGGCTGGTTCCTAAAAAACGCGCCGCAGGCCGCGAACATTGCCGAAGAAGATAGCGAGACCCCCTATCTGACCACGCGCGGCATCGAATTCATGGAAACCCATGGCGGCCCATGGTGCTGCCACCTGAGTTACATCAAACCGCACTGGCCCTATATCGTCCCCGAGCCCTATGCCTCGATGTACGGGCCCGGGCATGTTCTGCCCGCCAACCGGTCCGAGGCCGAACGGGCGGCGGCACACCCCGTGCTGAGCGCCTTCATGTACACCAAGATCGGTCAGACCTTCTGGCGGCAGGATGTGCGCGAGGCCGTGATCCCCGCCTATATGGGCCTGATCAAGCAGGCCGACGACCAGATCGGGCGGTTACTGGACTGGATGGAGAAGACCGGCCGCATGGACGACACGATGATCGTGCTGACCTCGGACCATGGCGATTTTCTGGGCGATCACTGGATGGGCGAAAAGACGTTCTTCCACGACGCTTCGACCAAGGTGCCGCTGATCATTTTTGACCCGTCCGAACAGGCCGATGCCACGCGCGGCACCATCTGCGACGCGCTGGTCGAGTCGATCGACTTGGCCCCCACTTTCGTCGAGGTCGCGGGCGGTGCGGTGCCTGATCATATCCTAGAAGGCCACTCGCTGCTGCCCATCCTGCACGGGCGGGCGGACGAGACCCCGCGCAAATTCGCGATCTGCGAATACGACTATTCGGCCTCGCCCATCGCGGAAACGCTGGGCGTTTCGGTGCGCGATGCGGCGATGTTCATGGTGGCCACGAAAAAATGGAAGCTGATCCATTGCGAAGGCGGGTTCCGCCCGATCCTGTTCGATCTGGAAAACGACCCCGGCGAGCTGACCGATTTGGGCGACAGCGCGGCCCATGCGGATGTAATCGCGCAGATGTACGACCATCTGTTCGCTTGGGCCCGGCGTCCGTCGCAGCGTACCACGCGCTCGACGGCCGAGCTGGTCGAGATGCGCACCAAAAGTCGCGGCAAGGGCGTGATCCTGGGCGCCTATGACGAAAGCGACGCGCCGCCCGAGCTGACGGTCAAGTATCGCGGCCGCAAGGCGCGGCACTGGCAGCAGATCAGGAAATAGCCCGACGCGGGGCGCATCGCCGCAAAAGGCGGTTCACGATGCGGCGGGCAGGGGATAGAAGAACGGACAAGAGCAGTTATCGGAGATCCGACATGAGCGCACCCAAACCCGTCGTCCTGTGTATCCTTGATGGTTGGGGCCTGTCCGAAGACACGCAGGCCAATGCGCCCTATCTGGCCCAAACGCCCACCTTCGACGCGATCATGACCAAGGGCCCGCACGCGCGGCTGATCACCCATGGCCCTGATGTGGGCCTGCCCAGCGGCCAGATGGGTAATTCCGAGGTCGGCCATACCAATATCGGGGCCGGGCGGGTCGTGGCGATGGATCTGGGCCAGATCGATCTTGCGATCGAAGACGGCTCGTTCTTCGAAAATGCCGCACTGCAGGACTTCATCGCCAAGGTGAAGGCGGCGGGCGGAATCGCGCATCTGATGGGGCTGGTCTCGGATGGCGGGGTGCATGGGCACCTGAACCATATCGTCGCCGCCGCGACAGCGATCACCGAGGCGGGCGTGCCGGTGGCGCTGCACGCCATCACCGACGGACGCGACGTGGCCCCGAAATCGGCGCTGGACTTCCTGGCCGAGCTGGAGCGCCGCCTGCCTGCGAACGCGCGCGTCGTCACCGTCTCGGGGCGGTATTATGCCATGGACCGCGACAACCGGTGGGAACGGGTCGGACGCGCCTATGAAGCGATCATTAAAGGGCAGGGTGGGCAGGCCGATACCGCAAGCGCTGCGATTCAGGCCGCCTACGACCGGGGCGAAACGGACGAGTTCATCGCGCCCACGGTTCTGCCCGGCTACGACGGCGTCCGCGACGGTGACGGGTTCTTCTGCCTCAACTTCCGTGCCGACCGCGCCCGCGAGATCCTGCGCGCCATTGCCGAACCTGATTTCGCCGAATTCGACACCGGCCCGCGCCCGCACCTGTCGGCGCTGCTGGGCATGGTGGAATATTCCGACGGCCACAATGCCTACATGACGACCGTTTTCCCCAAGCGCGAGATCGTGAACACGCTGGGCGAATGGGTTGCCAAGCAGGGCCTGCGCCAGTTCCGCCTGGCCGAAACCGAGAAATACCCCCATGTCACGTTCTTCCTGAACGGCGGCAAGGAAACCCCCGAGCCCGGCGAGGATCGCTATATGGCCCCGTCGCCCAAGGTGGCGACCTATGATCTGCAGCCCGAGATGTCGGCCGGAGAGGTGACGGACAATTTCGTCGAGGCGATTGAGGGCGGCTATGACCTGATCGTCACCAACTATGCCAACCCCGACATGGTGGGCCATACCGGTGACCTGCAGGCCGCGATCAAGGCCTGCGAGGCCGTTGACCAAGGCCTGTCCCGCGTGGTCGCCGCGCTTGAAAAGGCAGGCGGTGCCATGATCGTGACGGCCGATCACGGCAACTGCGAAACCATGATCGACCCCGAAACAGGCGGGCCGCATACCGCTCACACCCTGAACCCGGTACCCGTGGCGCTGGTTGGCGGACCCGAGGGCGCAACCCTGCGCGAAGGTCGCCTGTCCGATCTGGCGCCTACGGTGCTGGACCTGATGGGCCTGCCCAAGCCGCCGGAAATGACGGGTCAGAGCCTGCTGTCATGAGGCTGCGCGCGCTTCTTCTGGCGGCCCTGATGGCGGGGCAGGCGGCCCGGGCCGCGCCGGACCCCGCGCAGGCGGCACTGGAGGCAGCGCAGATGCTGGAACAGGCCTCGATCGCGCTGACCGAGGCCGAAACCGCCCGCGACCGCGTGCGTGCCCTGACCGAGACGATCCAGGCCTACGAGGCCGGGCTGGCCGCCATGCGCGACGGGCTGCGCCGGGCGGCTTTGCGCGAAAGCCAGCTGACCGCCGAGTTGAACGCGCGCGAACGCGAAATCCGCCAGTTGCTGGGCGTGCTGCAAACCATCGAAACCACGGCGCCACCGGTTCTGATGCTGCACCCGGCCGGGCCGCTGGGGGCGGCGCGCACCGGGATGATGCTGTCCGAAGTCACCCCTGGCCTGAACACCAGAGCCCAGGCGCTGGCCCGGGATCTGGACGAGGTGCAGACCCTGCGCCGCTTGCAACAAAGCGCTGCGGACACGCTGACCGAAGGGTTGGAAGGCGTGCAGAACGCCAGGACGAAGCTGAGCGAGGCCATAGCGGACCGTACCGACCTGCCGCGCCGCTTCATTGAAGACCCGGTACGGACAGCCATCCTGATCTCATCAACGGAGACTCTGGATGGTTTCGCCAGCGGTCTATCTGAGATATCGGATGGAGAAATCATAGCCTCGAACGCGGATGTGTCCCAACTGAAAGGACAGATTCCGCTGCCGACCCAAGGCGTCATACTCCATCGTTCCGGCGAAACGGACGCCGCAGGGGTCACGCGTCCGGGGCTTGTACTGGGAACCAGACCACGTGCATTGGTGCTGTCGCCCACAGCGGCCACGATCCGATACCGAGGGCCGCTTCTGGACCTTGGAAACCTTGTGATCCTGGAACCGCAGCCCGGTTTGCTTTTTGTCTTCTCCGGCCTTCAGGAGGTGTATGGGGACCCCGGTCAGGTGATCCCCGAAGGAACACCAGTGGGCCTGATGCCCGGTCAAACACCAGAAATCGGCGCGATTTTGTCAACAAGCGGTGATGGCACTGGAACTGATCGTCCAGAAACGCTCTATATAGAGGTAAGAGAGAACAATAGCCCCGTGGATCCGGAATCATGGTTCCGGCCTGACAAGGATGGATAGACGAGTATGAAGAGATTTGTGATGGCCGGTCTGGCCGGCACCGCGGCAGGGATTATTGCGACTACCCAGATCGCCGGGCCACTGCTGGCGCAAGAGGCCGAAAACAAGGCCGGAGTGTATGAACAACTTGACCTGTTCGGAGATATCTTCGAACGGATCCGCGCCCAGTATGTTGAGGAAGTCGCCCCCGAAGAACTGATCGAGGCTGCGATCGACGGCATGTTGACGTCGCTGGATCCGCATTCAAGCTATCTTTCCCCGGACGACGCCGAGCAGATGCGCGTGCAGACGCGCGGTGAATTCGGTGGGCTGGGCATCGAGGTCACCCAAGAGGACGGCTTCGTCAAAGTCGTATCGCCAATTGACGGGACGCCTGCGGACGAAGCGGGCATCGAGGCCGGCGATTTCATTACTCATGTGGACGGCGAAAGCATCCTGGGCCTGACGCTGGACAAGGCAGTCGACCTAATGCGCGGCCCGGTCGGTTCGGAAATCGTCATCACCGTCGTGCGGGAAGGCGAACCCGACCCATTCGATGTGACCATCATCCGCGACACGATCAAACTGACCGCCGTTCGCGCCCGCACCGAAGGCGCCAGCGTGGTGCTTCGTGTGACCACCTTCAACGATCAGACCTTCCCGAACCTGAAAGAGGGCTTGGAAAAGCAGATCGCCGAAGCTGGCGGCATCGACAAGGTGAACGGCTTTGTTCTGGACCTGCGCAACAACCCCGGCGGGCTGTTGACCCAAGCCATCAAGGTATCGGACGCATTCCTGAACGAAGGCGAGATCGTCTCGACCCGTGGGCGCAATCCCGAAGATGGTGAACGCTTCAACGCAACCCCGGGTGATCTTGCCCAAGGCAAGCCGATCGTAGTGCTGATCAACGGCGGATCGGCGTCGGCTTCCGAAATTGTTGCAGGTGCATTGAAGGATCACCACCGCGCGATCGTCGTCGGCACCAAAAGCTTCGGCAAAGGATCGGTTCAAACCGTGATGCCGCTGCGTGGCGACGGGGCGATGCGTCTGACCACCTCGCGCTACTACACCCCGTCGGGTCGGTCGATCCAGGCTTTGGGTGTCAGCCCCGACATCATCGTGGAACAGCCCCGCGTCCGTCCCGAGGCTGAGGAAGAGGAAGAAAGCAACGCCCGCACCCGGTCCGAGGCCGACCTGCGGGGCAGCCTGAACAATGACAGTTTGACCGAGGATGAAATCCGCCAGATCGAGGAAGACCGCACCAAAGCGGAAGAAACCGCCGAACTGCGCAACGAAGACTACCAGTTGGCCTATGCGATCGACATTCTCAAAGGCCTGTCCGCCTTCAATCCGACAGAGCGGGCATCGCAGTAAGCTGCGCAAACAATGACCGAAGGGCCGCGGTTTTCCGCGGCCTTTTCTTTTGGCTCAGCTCTCGATTTTGTGCAGTTTCTTTTCGTCAAGCATCAGCGCCAGAACCAGCCCTATCGACACCGACAGCGTTGAAAAGACAAAAGCCATGTCCATCCCGCTGTCAAAGGCCATCGACAACGCGGATTTGATCTTTTCGGCCTCGGGCGCGCTGAATTTCTGCATGACAGCCTGCGCGGTCTTGGTCGTCAAAGTACCGCCATTGATGGCTTTTTGATCGGCTAGGGACATGTCGATGCCAGCTTTGGCAAGGTGCTCGCGGAAGCTGGACAGGCTGACCATGTACATGATGGCCGTCGCGCAGGCGACCGAAATGGCGCCATAGACCAAGTGCACCATGAAGCTCAGACCGCCAACCAGGCCGGCGCGTTCGGGCTTGACGGCGCAAACGGCGGCGGTGCCCGACGGGCCAACCGTCAGTGTCGCTCCCAACCCGATCAGAGCCATCCCCGGAAGAATATGGAAATACCCCAGCCCGGCCGGCATCACGACGACACTGGCCGCGCCTATCGTAGCGCAGAGATACCCCCAGAACAGCAGGTGCTTGGGTCCGAAATCATTGTACAAGGTGCCAGAGACGATCGACCCGACCGCCAAAAGAACGGTCAGCGGCGCAAGGCCCAGAGCGGATTCAAACACTGACCAACCAAGAACCTTTTGCATATATTGCGGAAAATACAGCAATCCCACAAAGGCCGCCGAGACGTTGAACATGTTCAGCCCCAAGGTGATGCGAAATTGCGGATTTTGCATCATCTGCGGCAGCAATAGCGGTTCTTTCACCCGTTTTTCCACGCGTGGGAACAACAGAAACAGCGACGCGCTGAGGAAAAACAGAAACATCAGCGGAACCGACAGCCAGCCCCAGTCCGACCCGACATCAAGCGCGTACAGCAGCAGCAGGACAGCAAAAGAAAGGACACCCATTCCGGCAAAGTCGATGTGCTCACCCGTCTTGTGGGTCTTGTCACGCTGCATCAGCAGGACTGCCGTGGCCATCGAGATGCACGAGAAGACGACATTCGCCAGAAAGAACAGGCGCCAATCCCCAAGATTGACGACAAACCCGCTGATCATCGGACCAAATACGTTGCCCGTCGTGACACCGGCAAGGATCAACCCCATGACCATCGCACGGTGTTCCTCACGGGATACCCTCGTTGCCCCGAAGGCCAGCGTGCACGGCCACACGCATCCCGCGCCGATACCTTGAAGCGCGCGTGCGCCGATCAGGAAATCAAGGCTGGGAGATACGAAACACATGACCGAGGCGAAAAGAAACAGCGACAATCCGATGATCATGATCTTGCGATGACCGTACATATCGCCCAGCCGGCCGCCTGCGACCATCGTCATGGCGAAGAACAGCGCGTAGATGTTCAACACCCACTGAGTACTCGTGATATCGGCATCAAACGAGTTTTCGATCGCCGGAACCAGCATCAGCGCACCGGTAAAGTCTATGCCGATGCCAAACGCCGTTACCATCAGCGCTATGACCTTGATAATGCTGTCACGTTCCATTCGGCCCCCTGAGTTTCCTTGGCGGCTCAATCATGCATGAATTCAGCAAAAAAGATAGGAATGCGTCCAAGCAGGTTTCGATTACGTAGATCCTGCAGGCTTTTGGCCGATCAACCCTGACCAGCGCTCAACCGACGCACCACGCGCTTCAGAAGATCAAGTTCGGCGCGCAGCAGGTCCATCTCGGCTCGGATATCGCCTACGGCCGGCGCGCCCGCGATTACGGTGATGTCGCCCACTTTTTCCTGTGAAGCGCTGTCGAGGATAATCACACTGTGGACACCTTCGGACAACAGGACCGTTGGTACGGGAACCCGAACATGCCAGCCACCTTCGGCCTCGGAAACCTCGATACCTTGCAGGACCTGATCCCGGTACCGGGCTTCAAGTTGGGGTGCGGTACTTCCTGAAAAGTGGCCTTCCCATACGCCGTCTTCGAACCGGATCGGGACGAGTTTTGTTTCCACCATGGCCTTTCCTTTCACAAGTCAGCGCGATGATGGCGGCACAGGGTCAAATCCCGCAGCACCACACGGTTCATACCAGGATCCTGGATGATAAGGTCCAGCCACATCTTCTCGATGCGACGTTCGTTCAAGGACAGATGCGCAAGATCAAAATCGATGTCGGATGTCGCATCTTTCGGTTCCAGCTTTCGCAGCACCTGCTCGGTATTCGGTCCATTCTGGATATTCAGCCTGGCAAAGACCTCGGCCGGGCGTTCACTGTCGACCGTCACATGGGTCCGGACCAGGTGTTGCCGCGTCAGACCCTCGGCGGCGCTGCCCGGAAGTTCGACAGACACGGAGAGGAACGAGCCTTGAAAGCTGAATACGTCGATCGCCAGGCTGAAAGGCGCCAGGTCCTTTTCCCCGCTGTTGCGCATTTGCCGGACTGCAATCTCGGCCAGCGGACAGTCATGGAAAAGCGCCACGCTGTCATCAAGTTGCGCCTTGCGAGACAATGATACCAGGCCCGTAACGGGCAGGGGGCTGCCCCACAAATCCGGGCGCCAGGCCCAATCCGTGCCAAGCGGTCTGGGGAAATTCTGGGTGCCGATATGCGGGCGGGTCAGGCGCCCGTCCGCAATCTGAATCAGCCGATCAAGTTGGGCGCGAAGCACTCGCGCCTGATCACGCTGCTGGCGAAGCAGGGGCAGGTCTTCGTGCGGCGCGTTCTGCGCCGTCCGTTTCCAGTGCCCAACTGCCTTGCGGCTGAAATACCGATCCAGAAGTCTGCTCATGTGCCCAGTGCTTGAAACTGCACCTCTTTAGTCGGATTCCGCGGGCGGAATAAACCCGCCTTCGACAGATAGCACTGCAAAATTTCCGAATTGTGAACGACGCCGGTCGTGCCGGCCGGATTTTTGCAAGATCACGCCGGGGCACGTTCTTGAAATAGCACGGGGCAAAGCTTACCGTCAGTCACCCGGTCGCCGTGGATCCTCCGCAACGGGCCGCAGTCCAAAAAACAAGACGAGGCCGGGGCATGGAACCCACCCTATTCGCGTTCATCTGGAAACATTCCAAGAAACAGCAGTTCATTCTTCTGCTGTTGACCGTACTTTCGTTTCCGTTTCTCTATGCCTCGCTTGAATTGCCCAAGCAGATCATCAACGACGCCATCGGCGCGACCGGAAACACGGTAACGCTGTTCGGCACGAAGGTGACCCAGGTCCAATACCTGCTGATCCTGTGTTTTGCGTTCTTGGGAACCGTCCTGGCTGGCGGCCTCATGAAGATGCGCATCAACACCATGAAGGGGATCCTGGCCGAACGCATGTTGCGTCGGCTCAGATTCACCCTGATCAGCCGGATGCTGCGCTTCCCCAAACCGTATTTCTCGACCACAAGCCAGGGCGAGCTGGTGTCGATGATATCGTCCGAAGCGGAACCGATGGGTGGACTGATGGGCGACGCGATCGCCCAGCCGGTTTTTCAGTTCGGTCAGATGATGACGATTGTCACTTTCTTGTTCATGCAGAGCGTCT
The DNA here is from genome assembly GCF_059613385.1 of Ruegeria sp. BHSA162. Lineage (NCBI taxonomy): Bacteria > Pseudomonadati > Pseudomonadota > Alphaproteobacteria > Rhodobacterales > Roseobacteraceae > Ruegeria > Ruegeria sp. BHSA162. Next base: position 2,354 of record NZ_JBXWSK010000080.1, on the reverse strand, counting down.
GGTTCGGGCTGGCCTCGATCGCGCTGATTCCGCTGCAAGCCTGGCTGATCCCGCGCCTGCAGCGTCAGATCAACCTTTTGAACAAGGACCGTATTCAGGAGATCCGTCACCTGAGCACCGAGATCGGCGAAACCGCCGCCGGTATCAGCGACCTGCGCGCGAACGGTGGTTGGCGCTATCGGCTGGCGCAGTTCAGTCATCGTCTGGGAACCTTGTTCGATATCCGGGTCCGGATCTACAACAAGAAATTCTTCATGAAGTTCCTCAACAACCTGATCACGCAGATGACGCCGTTCCTGTTCTATTCGGTCGGTGGCTATCTCGCTATCACGGGCGAAGTGACAGTCGGTGCGCTGGTTGCGGCGCTGGGGGCGTACAAGGACCTCAGCGGCCCTTGGCGCGATCTGCTGACCTATTACAATCAGGTTCAGGACATGTCGTTGCGCTGGCAGGTCGTCACCGAACGGTTTGCACCCGAGAACATGATCCCCGAAGAACTGTTCTATGGCGAACCGGAGAGCATCCCGCACCTGCAGGGCGACATCGAATTGCGCAATGTCACGGTGCGTGACGAGGACGGCAAGCTGATCCTTGAAGACATCGACCTGACGATCCCAAAGGGCGCTCGGGTCGCCATCAAGGCCTCGCACGACTCGGAAAGACAGGCGCTGGCCCAGTTGCTGATCCGCGAGATTCTGCCGGTTCAGGGCGAGGTCCTTCTGTCTGGGCACAACCTTCGCGAACTCCATCAGGCGGTGATCGCCGCCCGTGTCGGCTATGCCCACTCGCGACCCTACTTGTTCAACGGCACGCTTGGGGACAACCTGCTGATGCCTTTGCGTCCCCATCCCCAGCACGAGACCGAAGCTCTGAAGACTCCATCACGTTATCAGGTCGAAGCCGTGCGCGCCGGCAACTCCCCGGACCTGCTGGAGGACGAATGGGTCGACCCACGCCTTGCCGGGCTGCAGAGCATCGACGAGATCCGGGATTGGTGGTTCGAACTGGTCGAGGCGATGGGCATCGACGAATTCATGTTCCGGCGGACGTTGCGGTCGCAATTCGATCCCGAACTGCACCCCCATCTGGCCAAGGCGATCGTGGATGCGCGCGACAAGGTTGCAGCGCGTCTCAAGGAAAAGGGCTTGGACAAATACGTTTACCGGTTCGATCCGGACCGGTTCAACCCGGCCGTACCTTTGGGGGGCAACCTTCTGTTTGCCTCACCGTCGCGCAACATCTCACCGGACATCCTGGCCGGGGACGCTCGATTTCTTGCCATGCTAAGGGCCCATGATCTGGATAAGGATGCCCTGAGCATCGCGACGGCGGTTCTCAGCACGCTGCGCAAAACATTCGGCCGCGAAGGGACGGATCACCCGCTGTTCCTGCGCTTGGGCATGTCCAAGGACATGTACCACCGACTGCTCGACATCGACGAACGCCGCATGTCGAAAGGTGAGGCAACCCTGTCCGAACGTGAAATGGCACTGTTGCTGACGGTACCGTTCATGCTGACCGCCGAACAGATCGGCCCCAGTTTCCCCGAGGAATACAAGGAAAAGATCCTGTCGATCCGGCGCACGCAGGCCCCAAATCTGCATGCATCTTTCGACGGGCTGTTCATTCCCGTGGCACCCGAAACCTATGTTCCGCGCCTGACCGTCATGGAAAATGCCCTGTATGGCCGCGTGTCGCTGATGGCTGGGGCACATGCCGAAGAAATCGAGGATGCCGTAGCCGAAGTCCTGATCGAGGCAGGGCTGACTCGTCGATTGGCGGCTATCATCTACGATCTGCCGACCGGTCTTGGCGGGGCCAACTTGCCCACGGTTTTCCAGGAACGCGCCGCGTTTTCACGGGCAGCCATCAAGCGGCCCGACATCCTGATCTTGGACAAGGTCCTTGCCAGCCACGATTCGGAAAGCCGTCTGCGTACGCGCCTCAAGCTGCGTGAGTTGCTTCCTGACTCGGTCATGATCTTCATGGAAGATCATTTTGGCCATCCCGAAGCCTATGACATGTACGTGGAAATCAAGGACGGCCGAATCGACGGTGTATCGCGTTCCAAGGTCGAGGCGGATGACGAACAACCCGAAGACTTCAGCCGAAAACTCAAGATCATTTCGGCAACCGAACTGTTTTCGAGGCTTGACGGAAAGCACCAGCGTCTGCTGGCCTTTTCGGCGCAATGGTACGACGCCGCGGCGGGGCAGACCATATTCTCACGCGGGCAAACGCCCGACGCAGCCTATCTGTGCATCTCCGGGCAGGCGAGTCTGGAATGGACGATGCCGGACGGCGAAAAGCGCAACATCTCCATCGTCGAGCCAGGCCGCCTGATCGGAGACCTG